>NZ_JBSGBY010000695.1:0-4145 GCF_053601505.1 Nocardia sp. NPDC004722 | reverse complement strand
GCCGAGGGCCGTCGCCGCGCCTAGGCCGACGGCGAGTTTCACATCGCCCGCGCCGAGTGCGGCAGGGTGGGCGAGGTGCACGGCCAGGTAAGGGAGCGTGAGCAGGGCGGCACCGAAGAGCGCGGGTAGGGCTGCGCCCGCGGCGAATCCGTAGGCGAGCACCACTACCGCGCCCGGAAGGGTGAGGGCGTCGGGCAGGCGCCGCGCGCGCAGATCGCAGGCGCTGAGCGCGGCGCACCAGAGTGCCAGTGCGAGAAGCGGAATCGGGGCCATGTATCGAGGTTCTCGCGATTTCCGGGTGCGTGGGGCGGCGGATCGCGAAATGTGGATAACTACTTCGGTTGTGGACAGCGGGGTTTCCGTCACCGCCCCTTTCACGTGTTGCGTGTCGGTGTTGCGGCGTGTCGGCGGTAGCTTTGACGCATGTCTGCTGATCACGAACTGACCCAGCGACCCGACTACGCGCTGCGCCGGGCCAACCTGCGCAACCTGCTCGTGGAGAATCGCGTCGACGCCCTGCTGGTGACGGACCTGATCAACATCCGCTACCTGACCGGATTCACCGGCTCGAACGCCGCACTCCTGGTGTACGCCTGGGATTCCAGCGAGGACCGCACCATCATCTGCACCGACGGCCGCTACCTCACCCAGGTCGGCGTGCAGGTGCCGGATCTACGAGCCGAGATCAACCGGGCCAGCGCGCGCCGCGTCGTCGAGATCGCGGGGGAGTGGCAGACCGGCCGGGTCGGCTTCGAGAGCCAGATCATGACCTTCGAACAGCATCGCGGCCTGTCGGCGCTGGCCACCGGCTTGGAACTGGTGCCGGTCTCGGGCCTGGTCGAACAGCTGCGCATGGTCAAGGACGCCTACGAGGTGGACCGGCTGCGCGCGGCCTGCGACGCCGCGGACGCGGCCCTGGCCGTTCTGCTCGAGAGCGGCGGCCTGCGCCCCGGCCGCACCGAACGCCAGGTGGCCCGCGACCTCGAGTGGCAGATGTTCGAGCACGGCGCGGAGGCGGTCGCCTTCGAGACCATTGTCGCCGCCGGCGCGAATTCGGCTGTCCCGCATCACCGTCCGACCGAGGCGGTGCTGGCCGCCGGCGATTTCGTGAAACTGGACTTCGGAGCGGTGGTCGGCGGCTACCACTCCGACATGACCCGCACCTTCGTGCTCGGGCAGCCCACCGACTGGCAGCGCGAGGTATACGAACTGGTCAACGCCGCGCAGGCGGCGGGCCGCGCGGCGCTCGCCCCGGGTGTCTCGACCAAGGCGGTCGACAAGGCGTCGCGCTCGGTCATCGAGGCGGCCGGTCACGGCGAGCTGTTCGTGCACGGCCTCGGACACGGCGTCGGCCTGCAGATCCATGAAGCGCCCGGAATCGCCAAAACGGGCACGGGTACACTTCTCGATGGCGTGGCGGTGACCGTCGAGCCAGGTGTGTACTTCCCCGGCCGCGGTGGTGTCCGGATCGAGGACACGCTTGTGGTTCGCAAGGGGGGCCCGGAACTGCTCACCCGCACCAGCAAAGACCTGACCGTCGTCGACTGACGCGCGGTTGTATAACGACTAGTAGGAGATCCGAGGACAGTGGCGGACACCAGCGACTTCAAGAACGGCCTCGTGCTGAAGATCGACAACAATCTGCAGCAGATTGTCGAGTTCCAGCATGTGAAGCCGGGTAAGGGTCCCGCCTTCGTGCGCACCAAGCTGAAGAACGTGGTCTCGGGCAAGGTCGTCGACAAGACCTTCAACGCCGGCGTCAAGGTGGAGACCGCGACCGTCGACCGTCGCGACATGACGTACCTGTACAAGGACGGCGAAGACTTCATCTTCATGGACGGCGAGACCTACGACCAGATCCACCTGAGCGAGACCCTGCTGGGCCGCAACGCGGGCTTCCTGCTGGAGAACATGGCCGTGCAGGTCGCCATGCACGAGGGTGAGGCGCTGTTCGTCGAGCTCCCCGTCGCCATCGACGTCATCGTCACCCACACCGAGCCGGGCCTGCAGGGCGACCGCTCCTCGGCCGGCACCAAGCCCGCCACCGTGGAGACCGGCGCCGAGGTCCAGGTGCCGCTGTTCATCAACCAGGGTGACAAGCTGCGCATCGACACCCGCGACGGCAGCTACATCAGCCGCGTCAACTCCTGACGCGACGGATAATGTCTTCCGTGGCCGATCAATCGGACAAGAAGTTCAAGAAGCTCGGCGCACGGCACAAGGCGCGTCGGCGTGCGGTGGATCTGCTCTTCGAGGCGGAGGCCCGCGATATCGATCCCGCGGACCTGCTCACCGAGCGGGTCTCGCTGTCGGTGCGTGAGGAGTCCGTAGCTCCGATCAACCCCTACACCCGCGTCCTGGTCGAAGGCGTCGCCGACGATCTGGACCGGGTGGACGGCACCATCGAGTCGTATCTCTCGCAGGACTGGACGCTGCCGCGGCTGCCCGCCGTGGACCGCGCCATCCTGCGGGTGGCGGTGTGGGAGTTGTTCCACGCCAACGACGTTCCCCCGGTGGTGGCCGTGGACGAGGCGGTGGAGCTGGCCAAGGAGCTCTCCACCGACGACTCCCCGTCGTTCATCAACGGCGTCCTCGGCCAGGTGGTCCAGGTGGCCCCGCAGGTCCGGGCCGCCGCGGCGGCGACCCGCGCGGTCGTGCCGCCCGCCGACGCCGAATAGCCTCGGCCGAGCCGTAGTTCGAAGGAGAAGCGCAGGGTGCGCAAGTATCTCGTGATGGCCATGCGCACCCCGCGCTTCGACGACTCCGTCATCGTTCCGCACAAGGAATGGCTGGCGGCGGTCCGCGAGCGCGGACAGCTGGTGGAGACCGGCAAATTCACCGACGGCAGCGGCGGCGCGTACGTGATCACCGCCGAAACGTTCGCTGCCGCACAGGATCTGGTGCACACCGATCCGATTCACACCACGGGCGCTTCGGAACTCACCGTCTACGAGTGGGAAATCACCGGCTGAGCACGCCCGTCCCGGTTCCAAGATCGAACCGCGAAACCGGTTCTGTAGCACCGCCGAGTGCGGCACCCTCGGATCAGGCGTCCCGCGCGGGCAGTCGGTTCGGCGGGTGGCGGAAGGAACCGACGATGGCGCGGGCTCGTGAGACGGTGGCGGGAAAAGTCGTGGCGGTGACCGGCGGCGGCCGGGGGATCGGGTTCGCCATCGCGCGGGCGGTGCGCGATGCGGGCGGCACCGTCGTGATCGGGGATGTCGACACGGCGGCGGTCGAGAAGGCCGGAGCCGAACTAGGGGTCACCGCGCTTCCGTTGGATGTGACCGAGCGAAAGTCGTTCGAGGACTTCGTCGAGGGCGTCGAAGCGGCGGCGGGACCCCTGGATGTGCTGATCAACAATGCGGGACTGATGCCCATCGGGCCGGTGATCACGGTGACCGACGACGAGGCCGCCCGCTGCATCGACGTGAATCTGCACGGGGTGATGCTCGGGACGCAGCTGGCCTTGCGGCGCATGCTGCCGCGCGGCCGCGGGCAGATCGTGAACATCGCCTCGGTGGCCGGGGTGACGCCCGCGCCGGGCATCGCGCTGTACAACGCGAGCAAAGCGGGGGTGGTGGCGTTCACCGAGGCCACCCGGATCGAGGTGCTGCGCAGCGGCGTGCGGGTGGGCGCGGTGCTGCCGTCGTTCACCAATACCGAATTGATCTCCGGCACCGGGCATCCCAAGGGGCAGCGGCCGCTCGAGCCCGCCGATGTCGCGGCCGGGGTGCTCGACATGATCGCCCGGCCGCGACCGCGGCTCACCGTGCCGCGCGGCTTGGGAGTGATGCTGCGGCTGGGCGCGCTCTACCCGGAGCGGCTGACCCGCGCCCTGTATCGGTGGATGGACGTCGACACCATGTTCGTCGATGTCGACCAGGCCGCGCGCGCCGGATACGACGCCAGAATCCATGGGACGCCCGGGGATTCGGCCGGGTGATCTCGCGCTACGGGTGCGCGGGCGTCAGCACGATGGTGCCCTTGGCGGCCCGTTCCTCCAGCAGTCGATGCGCTCGAGCGGCCTGATCCAACGGCAAGACGCGATCGCCCAGCGGCGTGATCGACCCTGCCGCGGCCCTTTCCAGGGCTTCCCCGCGCGCGGCGGCGACCCCGGCCAGCCAGGCGGGTCCGGAGCAGCC
>NZ_JBSGBY010000694.1:0-4154 GCF_053601505.1 Nocardia sp. NPDC004722 | reverse complement strand
CCCTCGGCGGTGGCGGCCAGCCACAGGTTCTGAATCGCCAGGATGGTCGAGTAGATGCCGGTCTCCGGCACGGTCGCCCGGCCCAGCACGTGGGTCCAGCGAGGCGGCGAAACCGTCGAGGTCGTCGATGTCGCGGATGCACATGGCGAACAGGGCGGCCCCGGCGATGGTGTCGAGCACGGTGTCGGGATCCAGGCCCGGGCGGGTCTCGCCGGGCAGGTAGTCGCGCAGTTCGGCGCGGGTGGGGCTGTCGAGGCGGGCCGACAGTTTCTCGTACAGGCCGGAGTCCTGGCGCATCTCGGCCATCAGCCCGGGCATGGCGGCGCGGGTCTCAGCGGACCCGAACAGTTGGATGGTGCCGCGGATGACCTTGCGGACCTCCCCGAGCAGATCCGGGGCGATCACCGCCGAGCCGACGTCGGGGAACACGGCCTGCGCGATGAGGTGCGCTTTGGACGGCCAACGCCGGTAGATGGCCGGGCGTGAGACGCCGGCGCGCGCGGCGATGGCGTCGATGGAGGTGGCGGCGTATCCGACTTCGACGAGCAGGGCGCGGGCGGCGTCGAGGACCGCGGCGTCCACCGCGGGGTCGCGGTGCGGGCCCAGCCGGTGGCGTGTGGTCACGAAATCCGTCCTTGTCGCCGTGAAATCGAGTCGTTACAGTCTGTCACATCAAAGTCGTTACATTCTGTAACTGCTGAGGACTCGAGGAGGAGTCGTGTCAGCCGCATCCCTTCCCACCCCCGCCGAACCCGGCGAGGCGTACACGCCGGTGCCGCTGCTGGCGGGCAAGGTCATCGTCATCTCCGGAGTCGGCCCCGGCCTGGGCCATTCCCTCGCCATCGAAGCCGCCCGCATGGGCGCCACCCTGGCCTTGGCTGGGCGCACCGAGAAACGCCTGCACGAATACGCCGACGAGATCGCCGCCCTCGGCGGTGCCGCGTTGGTGGTGCGCGCCGACATCACCGTCGAAGCCGACCGAGCCGCCCTGGCCGAGCGTGTCGTGGCCGAACTCGGACGCGTGGACTGCCTGATCAACAATGCCTTCGCCATCCCGCCCATGTACCCGATCACCCAGATCGACGTGGAAGCGTTGCGGGTGGCCAACGAAACCAATGTGTTCGCGCCGCTGCGACTCTCAGCGTTGTTCGCCGACGCGCTGGAGCGCTCCCGCGGCTCGGTGATCATGCTCAACTCGTGCGTGTCCTACAGCTCGCAACCGGAATACTCCGGTTACAAGCTCTCCAAAGGCGCACTGCAACATCTGGCCTCGTCGCTGGCCACCGAGTTGGGGCCGCGCGGCATCCGCGTCAACAGTGTCGCGCCCTCGTATGTGTACGAGGACATCAACAAGGCCTACTTCGATTGGCTGGCAAGCCAAGCCGGGGTCAGCCACGAGGAGATCTACCGGCAGAAAGCCGCACCCACGGACCTGGGACGGTTGGCCGGACCCGAGGAAGTCGCCCGCGCCACCCTGTTTCTGGCCAGCGACCTCGCCACCGCCGTCACCGGACAGATGCTCACCGTCGACTGCGGGGAGTTCCACCGATGAAATCAGGAGACATCGTGACAAAACGGATCGTGTTGTGGGGGACCGGCGTCGTGGGTTCCATGGTGCTGGCCGAGATCCTGCGCCACCCGGCCTACGAACTCGTCGGGGTCGGGGTCAGCAATCCCGCCAAGGTCGGCAAGGACGCCGGGGACCTGTGCGGCGCGGACGCCACCGGCATCCTGGCCACCGACTCGATCGAGGAACTGATCGCCACCCGCCCCGACGCGGTCGTGCACTACGGGCCCACCGCCGCCTTCGCCGAGGAGAACATGCGCGTGATCGGCGCGTTCCTGCGCGCGGGCATCGACGTGTGCTCCACCGCCATGACCCCGTGGGTGTGGCCGGACACCGTGCCCGCGTTCTGGCGCGACCCGATCACCGCCGCCTGCGAGGCCGGGGGAGCGTCATGCTTCACCACCGGCATCGACCCCGGCTTCGCCAACGACCTGTTCCCGATGACCCTGATGGGGCTCTGCGGTGAGGTGCGCTCGGTCCGGGCCTCGGAACTGCTCGACTACACCGACTACGAAGGCGACTACGAGTTCGAGATGGGCATCGGGCATCCGCCGGAGTTCACCGCACTGCTCGAACACCCCGACATGCTCGTGATGGCGTGGGGCGCAACGGTTCCCATGATCGCCAAGGCGGCCGGGATCGAGCTCGACACCATCACCACCACCTGGGACAAGTGGGTCACCCCGACCGATCGGCCCACGGCCAAGGGTGTGGTGAAGGCGGGCACGGTCGCCGCGATCCGCTTCACCATCAACGGGGTGTATCGCGGCCGCGAGGTGATCGTGCTCGAACACGTCAACCGCATCGGGCTCGACGCCGCCCCGGACTGGCCCGCCGGAACCAAGGACGACGTGTACCGGGTCGACATCGTCGGCAGCCCGTCGATCGCCCAGGAAACCTCCTTCCGCTTCACCGACGGCTCGGGCCGCACCCCTGCGGTGGCGGGATGCCTGGCGACAGGGATGCGCGCCCTCAACGCGGTCGCGGCGGTCAACGCGCTGCCGCCGGGCTGGGTCACCGCACTGGATCTGCCGTTGATCGGGGGCGTCGGCACCATCCGCTGAGGGTTGTCGGTTAGCGTGGTGCGCGGTCCACCCGATGCAGCTCGTCCATCCCAGGAGGAAGCCTTGCCCGCAGGTGTGCGTGGTGTCCGTGTCCTCATGCTCGCCGCCCTCACCGGCGCCGGGCTGCTCGCCGCCGCGCCGATCGCGCTGGCCGACAATCCCGTCCCACTCGCGCCCGTGGCCCCGGTGAGCCCGGTCGATCCGGTCACCCCGGTGGTTCCCGGTGCGGGACAGATCATTCCGACCGGCTCCTCGAGCCAGACCTCGACCGAAACAACAACCGACTCCAAAACCGAAACATTCACCGGCACCTGCACGACCACCGCCTCGGGCACGGTGACCACCACCTGCACAGGCACCACTACAACCACCGAGACATCCACAACCACCACGACGTCCACCACGACCAACTGGATGTGAATCACTCAAATCAGCCGAACGGCAACAACTTCCACCCTCCAGCCACCCCACCCAGAAACGTCACTGTGACGCATTGCGGTGGGTGAGGCCCCAGGAGCAGGGGGAGCGGACCACGCACTGCACTGTGAATCCCCAACCACCCCAGGCTAATTCGTCACCGTGACGTATCGACCTCAGGAAACCCGGGCCAGGGGGAGCGGAAGACGAAGTGCCTTGGTTGGCTGGAGTCGACCAAATCCAGGCCGATTCCAGCCATCCGACGAAAACAGGAATTTTTCCACCAAATGGCGTATCCGCCAAAATATTTCAATTCGACCGATCGACGCATCCGTGAAGACGAGTGTTCACGCGGCGAGTGCGGGGAGCTGACGGCGCAGCTCGACCGCCACGACGAAGACACCGAGCGCGAACACCATACGCACACAACATCTTTCAAGATCAACTCCGGTCCCGTAACCGCGCCGATAATCAACATTATGTAAATCTAGCTGGAGGCGGTCGGAGCGTTCTCCCGCTGTTCGGTGTGCGGCGTCCAGTGTTGGGTGTTCGGAAATCTCGGCTCGGTACAACTCTCCCGCATTGCAAACCACGGCGAACATCGTTGTGGTGGGAGGAGTTTCAGAAAATGCGGGTTTGGTCGGCGATGGCCGGGATTGTGGCGATGGTGGGTGCGGTACTGGCCGCGCCGGCCGCGCATGCGCAGACGGGTAGCGGGAATCTGATCGTCAACGGTAACGCCGAGGCGGGATATTGCACGACGGATTGGAATGCCGCCACTACCCTGCCGGGATGGAGCATCACGGCGGGAAGTCCGGATGTGATCTGCTCGTCGGCGGGGTCGTTCAGTTATCCGTCGGGGTCGGTCGGGAAGGCGTTCTTCGCGCCGGGCAATCAGGGTGATGGGGCGATCGCGCAGACGGTGAATGTGGCCTCGGCGGCGAGCGCGATCGACGGTGGCGGAGTGACCTACACCCTCGATGGCTGGCTGGGCGGCTGGGGATCGTATGCCGGCCTGATTCTCCCAACGCTGACGCAGCATGGCGAGCGTGGACTCGTAGGCCCGAATCTGGCGATCCGGCGAGGATTTCAACATCGGCCACAGC
>NZ_JBSGBY010000693.1:0-4175 GCF_053601505.1 Nocardia sp. NPDC004722 | reverse complement strand
TGACGATCTGGGGCGGTTGCCGTTCGCGGTGGCGTTGAGTCGCCGCAGTGCGGCGATCATCCGCCAGAACTTGACGGTCGCGTTGGTGATCGTGGCGGGTTTGGTGCCCGCGACGTTGATCGGGTTGCCGATCGGTCCGGCGGTGTTCATTCACGAGGGTTCGACGTTGCTGGTGGTGGCGAATGCGTTGCGGCTGCTGCGTTTCCGCCGTGGTCAGGAGCATGCGGGGATCGAGCACGAGGCGCGTCCGGCCTGAGTGTGCGGTGCGCGGCTGGCCTTGTGGTGGCGGCCGCTGGCATGATCGGTGGGGGTGAGTGTGTCGGGAAGGGGAAGCTTCATGACGGCGTCCGCGGGCCGGATTCAGCGGCTGCGCAATCTGATCGAGCATCCGCGCACGGGGGAGGCCGAGCGTGCGGCCGCGCAGCGCATGCTGGAGCGGATCCTGGGCAGTGGGCAGGAGCGTGCGGTGGTGGGGGATCGCAGTTATGGGGAGCGTCATCACCGGGTCGGGCGGCATGCGGGTTTGGCGCGGATCGCGGATATGGTGCGGGAGGACATCGCGTTGGCGCGGGTGTTCGCCGAGGCGGTGGTGGCGGGAGAGTTGGCTACCCGCAACGCGGTTCGGGATGCGCCCGCAGACCTGTCCTACACGGTGGACACCCCGTTCGACGCGGGTATCCGGGTGACTGTGGCGCAGGTGCCGCCGGAGTGGGGTTGGGACGGGATCGGTGTCGAGTCCGAGGCGCTGCGGCGGTTGCGGGCGGAGTTGAGCGACATCATGAATGCCTACAACCATGACGGTGAGGATGTCGGGCAGCGCTTTCACGGCCGGGTCGAGGTGCACGCGGCAGGGGAGTAGCCCGTCCCGGGTCGAATGCTGGTGCCGCCCGGTCGGTTTCGCGGTGGAACGGGCGACGCCCCCGGACCGTGTGGGTCCGGGGGCATCGATCGTGGTGAGACTTACGCGCCGGTGAGGTCGAAGCGGTCGAGCTCCATGACCTTGGTCCAGGCGGCGACGAAGTCGTTGACGAACTTCTCCTTGGAGTCGTCCTCGGCGTACACCTCGGCCAGGGCGCGCAGCTGCGAGTTGGAGCCGAACACCAGGTCGACGCGGGAGGCGGTCCACACGGTCTCGCCGGTGGTGCGGTTGGTGCCGACGTAGCTGGAGTCCTCGGCGTCGACGGGCGCCCACTTGGTGGACATGTCGAGCAGGTTGACGAAGAAGTCGGTGGACAGCACGCCGACCTTGTCGGTGAACACGCCGTGCTTGGAGCCGCCGTGGTTGGCGCCCAGCACGCGCAGGCCGCCGACGAGGACGGTCATTTCCGGCGCCGAGAGGGTCAGCAGGTTGGCCTTGTCCAGCAGCAGGTACTCCGCGGGGATGCGCGTGCCCTTGCCGACGTAGTTGCGGAAGCCGTCGGCCGCGGTCTCGAGCGCGGCGAAGGACTCCACGTCGGTCTGCTCCTGGGTGGCGTCGGTGCGACCGGCCCGGAAGGGGACCTCGATGTCGAATCCGGCGGCCTTGGCGGCCTGCTCGACACCGGCGTTACCGGCCAGCACGACCACGTCGGCGAAGGAGACCGGCTTGCCGAACCCGGTCTGGATGCCCTCGAGCACCCGGATGACCTGGGCGAGCTCGTCGGGCTGGTTGACCTCCCAGCCGGCCTGCGGCTGCAGACGGATACGGCCGCCGTTGACGCCGCCGCGCATGTCGGAGCCACGGTAGGAGGACGCGGCCGCCCACGCGGTCGAGATGAGCTGGGAGACGGTCAGACCCGACTCGACGATCTTGGCCTTGAGGGCCTTGGCGTCGGCGTCGGAGATCAGCTCGTGGTCCACGGCCGGGATCGGGTCCTGCCACAGCAGGGTCTCGGCGGGCACCTCGGGGCCGAGGTAGCGGACCTTGGGGCCCATATCGCGGTGGGTGAGCTTGTACCAGGCCTTGGCGAAGGCGGCCGAGAGCTCTTCGGGGTGCTCGAGCCAGCGGCGGGTGATCTGCTCGTAGATCGGGTCGACGCGCATCGACAGGTCGGTGGTGAGCATGGTCGGCAGCTTGGCCGGGCCGTCGAAGGCGTCGGGGATGATCGCTTCGGCGTTCTTGGCGACCCACTGGTGGGCGCCGGCGGGGGACTTCGACAGCTCCCACTCGTAGCCGTAGAGGGTCTCGAGGAAGCTGTTGTCCCACTTGGTCGGGGTGGGGGTCCAGGTGACCTCGAGGCCGGAGGTGATGGCGTCCTTGCCGACGCCGGTGTTGTAGGACGACACCCAGCCCAGGCCCTGCTCTTCGAGCGGGGCGGCTTCGGGCTCGGGGCCGACGTTGTCGGCCGGGCCGGCGCCGTGGGTCTTGCCGAAGGTGTGGCCGCCGACGATCAGCGCGGCGGTCTCTTCGTCGTTCATGGCCATGCGCGCGAAGGTCTCGCGGATGTCGATGGCGGCGAGCTGCGGGTCCGGGTTGGCGTTGGGGCCTTCGGGGTTGACGTAGATCAGACCCATCTGGACCGCGGCGAGCGGGTTCTCGAGGTCGCGCTTGCCGGTGTAGCGGGCGTCGCCGAGCCATTCGGTCTCCGGGCCCCAGTACACGTCCTCTTCGGGCTCCCACTGGTCGACGCGGCCGCCGGCGAAGCCGAAGGTGTCGAAGCCCATGTCCTCGAGGGCGACGTTGCCGGCGTAGACGATGAGGTCGGCCCACGACAGCTTCTTGCCGTACTTCTTCTTGACCGGCCACAGCAGGCGACGGGCCTTGTCGAGGGAGGCGTTGTCGGGCCAGGAGTTGAGCGGGGCGAAGCGCTGCATGCCGGCGCCGGCGCCACCGCGGCCGTCCTGCACGCGGTAGGTGCCCGCGGCGTGCCAGGACATGCGGATGAAGAACGGGCCGTAGTGGCCGAAGTCGGCGGGCCACCAGTCCTGGGAGGTGTGCATGACCTCGACGATGTCGGCCTTGACGGCGGCCAGGTCGAGGGTCTTGAACTCGGCGCGGTAGTCGTAGCCCTCGTCCATGGGGTTGGCGACGGCCGGGTTCTTCTGCAGGATCTTCAGGTTGAGCTGGTTGGGCCACCAGGCGCGGTTGGTGCTGCCGCCTTCGGCCGGGTCGGTCTGGCGGCCGTGAGCGACGGGGCAGCCGCCGGTCTCGGCGGGGGTGTCGAGGTGGGCTTCAGACACGGTTTGTCGTCCTTCCAGGTAGGTGATCGGGGCTGTCGATCACGAACTGTGATCGCTACTTCTGTTGTGTTGCCGCTGTTTTCGAGCAGTCGGGGCATAGGCCCCAGTAGACGACCTCGGCTTCGTCGAGCGCGAAGCCGTGGCTGTCGGACGCGGTGAGGCAGGGTGCGTCGCCCACGGCGCAGTCGACGTCGGCGATCTGACCGCAGGAGCGGCACACCACGTGGTGGTGGTTGTCGCCGACGCGGGTCTCATACAGTGCGACCGACCCCATGGGTTGGATTCGCCGCAGCAACCCGGCGGTGGTGAGGGCTCGCAGGACGTCGTAGACGGCCTGGTGGGAGACCCCGGCGAGGTTTTGGCGCACGAAACCGAGGATCGAGTCGGTATCGGAGTGGGGGTGCTCATGTACCGCAGTCAGCACCGCGAGCCGCGGTGCGGTCACACGCAAAGCGGCCCCGCGCAACATGCGCTCGAAATCCGTAGGCGTGGGCACGACCCACACTCTGCCCGTTTTTCTGGAATGAATCAAGTCTTGATCGCTCGGGTCGGAGACATTCCCGTCAGCCTCACGACAACGATCACGCCCGGGTTCACCCGGCCCCCACTTTCTGGGGCACAGCGGGGGAGCCGAGGGTGTTAACGCTTTGCCCGAAGATACCCGGAACAGGGCGTTTCGGACCAGGGTACGGCGAAGGACGGTGCAGCGCAGCGGATTACGCAAACCTCTGCTCACGCTGGACCGTAACGGGGAGACACAGGGTTCGATGTGGAGCTTGCACACGAACGGCAGGCAGTACCGAACTTCGAGGGGATCTCATGCGGATCAAGTCCATGGCCGTCATCGCATTCGCCGCGGGCGTCGCCATCTCCGTCAGCGGTTGCGACCCGAACACCTCCGCCGGACCCGCCACCACGTCCCCGGCAGCACAAACCACCCAGCCGACAGCGTCCAGCCCCGGCGGCATCGACCACGACGGACCCGGCGCGGGAGCACCCATCACCACCACCGCGCC
>NZ_JBSGBY010000692.1:0-4175 GCF_053601505.1 Nocardia sp. NPDC004722 | reverse complement strand
CATCGCGGCCGGTGTGACCGCGGCAGGTTCGGCGCTCATGCTGTGCTGGGTGGTCTCGGTGTGCTGGGTGGTCAGGGTGTGCTCGGCGCGCGCGTTGCCCATGCCCAGAACCAGCGCGTGCATGGCCACGATTCCCGCCATGAGCGCGAGCAGCCCGAACACCCGTACGAACCGGGTGCTTCGCGTCGGCTGCTCGATCACGGCGACCATCCTACCGTTCCCGCTTGTATACCCCCTGTCGGTATGGCGACGGGACGCGCCGGTTCGCCACCGCGAGGATCACCGACCCGGGCGGTAGCCTGGCGGCCGTGTCACAGCGCGAACTGGTCATCCTTGGAACGGCCAGCCAAGTACCGACCAAACAGCGCAACCACAATGGCTACCTGCTGCGCTGGGACCGCGAGGGACTGCTGTTCGACCCGGGAGAGGGCACCCAGCGGCAGATGAGCTTCGCCGGCGTCGCCGCCAGCGGGATCACCCGCATCTGCATCACCCACTTCCACGGCGACCACTGCTTCGGACTGCCCGGCGTGCTCGGCCGCATCAGCCTCGACGGCGCGCTGCATCCGGTGGACGTGTACTTCCCGGCCTCGGGGGAGGTCTTCTACGAGCGGCTCATCGACTCCTCGGCCCACAACCGCCAGGTCGAACTGCAACCGCACTCGATCACCGGCAATGACGAACTGCCGCCGCCCGGAGCCGGATTCACGCTGCGCGCCGCGCACCTCTCGCATCCGGTGGAGACCTTCGGCTACCGGCTCGACGAACCCGACAGCCGCCGCTTCGTGCCCGAACGCCTGCGCGAGCTGGGGTTGTCCGGCCCGGTGGTCGGCGAGTTGCAGCGGCACGGCGAGGTCCGGGTCGGCGGCCGCGTCATCACCCTCGACGAGGTGAGCGAGGACCGGCCAGGCCAGAGCTTCGCGTTCGTCATGGACACCCGCCTCTGCGACGGCGTGTACGACCTCGCCCAGGGCGTCGACATGCTGGTCATCGAGGCCACCTTCGTCGACGCCGACGAGCAGCTCGCCGTCGAATACGGCCACCTCACCGCCGGTCAGGCCGCCCGGGTCGCCGCGCAGGCGGGGGTCCGCACCCTGGTGCTGACCCACTACTCCCAGCGCTACCGCACCCTCGACCAGCACCTCGCCGACGCCCGCGCGCATTTCGACGGCGAGATAGTCATAGCCGAGGACCTCATGCGCATCCCCGTCCCGGCGCGTCGCTGACCCGGGCAGGTGCGGACGGCCCGGGCATGATGGGTGCCATGGACGCGCACGAGGAACTCATCGCACTCGCCGACCGGTACTGGGATGCCGCGCTGGAGTCCGCTCCCAGCGAGGCGACCCTGTTGGGAGACAGGCGATTCGACGATCGGATCGAGGATCTGTCGGCCGCCGCCGAGGAGCGGCTGCTCGGCACCTGGCGGGGTCTGCTCGCCGAGGTCGACGCCCTGGATCCGGCGCGGCTCGGCGAGGAGGATCGCACCACTCGCAGCCTGCTGCGCACCGAATTGGCTTCCGCGGTCTCGCATCTGGAATGGCGGCCGGTGGAGATGGCCTCCGACCAGATGACCGGCGTGCACGCGGGCATGCTGACCCTCGCTCCCCAGGTGAACGCGCCCGAACCGGAGAACGCGCGGCGGCTCGTCGAGCGGTACCGGCAGTTCGGCACCCTGATGGGCCAGGCCGTGGACCGATTCCGGGCCGGTCTGGCCGCGGGGCGCACCCCCGCTCACATCACCATCGAGCGTTCGCTCAACCAACTCGACGGCTACCTGGCCTCGGATCTCGCCACCGACCCGTTCGCCGCCCTCCCCGGACCCGCCGACTGGGAGGGGGAATCCGCTTGGCGCGCCGAACTGTCCGAGGTGGTGCGCGACGTCATCCGGCCCGCCTTCGCCGCCTACCGCGCCGTGCTCGCGGATGAACTGCGGCCCGCCGCCCGCTCCGACGAGCAGCCGGGCCTGTGCTGGCTCGGCGACGACGGCGCGGACATCTACGGCCGCCTGCTGCGTCGTCACACCACCCTGCCCGACCTGGGCGCGGACGAGATCCACCAGCTCGGTCTCGACGAATTGGCCGGACTGCGCGCCGAATACGAGGAGGTCGGCGCCCGGCTCTTCGGCCTGACCGACCAAACCGCCATCTTCACTCGCCTGCGCGAGGACACCGCCCTGCGCTACGGCGACGGCGCGCAGATCATGGCCGACGCCCGCGCGTATCTCGCCGCGGCCCAAGCGGAAATGGGCAACTGGTTCGGCCGACTCCCGCGGCAGTCCTGCGACATCGTCCCGGTCCCCGACTTCCTGGCCGCCGACGCGCCCGCCGCCTACTACTTCCCGCCCGCAGCCGACGGTTCGCGTCCCGGCGCGTACTACGTGAACCTCCGGGAACCCAAGACCCGCAACCGCTATGAGACCGCGGCCGTCGCGTACCACGAGGCCATTCCCGGCCATCATCTCCAGCTCACCATCGCCAACGAGCTCGACCACCTGCCCCGCTTCCAGCGCATGTCCTTCTCCAACACGGCCTTCGTCGAAGGCTGGGCCCTCTACACCGAGCGGCTCGCCGACGAAATGGGTTTGTACCCCGACGATCTCGCCCGCATCGGCATGCTCGCCGCCGACTCCTGGCGCTCCTGCCGCCTGGTCGTCGACACCGGCCTGCACGCCAAGGGCTGGACCCGCCAACAGGCCATCGACTTCATGGTCGCCAACGCGCCGGTCGGCGTCGACGAAATCATCGTCGAGATAGACCGCTACATCGCCATGCCCGGCCAAGCCGTCGCCTACAAGGTCGGCCAACTCGAAATCCGCCGCCAGCGCGCACAATCCACCACCCGCCTCGGCTCCGCCTTCGACATCAAAACCTTCCACGACAAAATCCTCGGCTCCGGCTCGGTAAGCCTCCCCGTCCTCCGCGACCTCGCCGCCTCCCTCTGATCCGACGGCGAGCGTTCGGCGAGCCCCGCCCGTAGCAGGACGACTGATCGCGGGGTGGCGGGAATACCGGTTCGGGGGGTGTGTTCGACTCGGGTAATGGTGAGTTGGGCTAACGAAGGGGGGCGTCGGTGACCGCTACGGACGTGGAGGTGTCGGTTGGGTTGCGGTCGGAGCGGGGGCCGATTCTGGCGGCGTTGATGTTGTCGACCTCGTTGGTTGCGTTGGATTCCACCATCATTGCTACCGCGGTGTTGACGATTACCGATCAGCTTGGTGGGTTTGCGCAGTTCCCTTGGCTTTTCAGCATTTATTTGCTGGCGCAGGCGGTGACGGTGCCGATCTACGGGAAGCTGGCCGATATGGTCGGGCGGAAACCGGTGATGCTGTTCGGGATCGGGGTGTTCGCGCTCGGGTCGCTGTTGTGCGGGCTGGCCACCAGCATGATCGGGCTGATCGTGTTCCGGGCGGTGCAGGGGATCGGGGCGGGGGCGGTCAGTCCGATCTCGATGACCATCGCGGGGGATATCTACACCGTGCAGGAGCGGGCCAAGGTGCAGGCGTATCTGGCCACTGTGTGGGCGGCCTCGTCGGTGTTGGGGCCGTTGCTGGGCGGGGTGTTCTCCGAATATGTCAGCTGGCGCTGGATCTTTCTGATCAATCTGCCGCTGGCGGCGCTGGCCGCGTGGATGATCTTGCGGAAGTTCACCGAAAGCGCTCCCCGGCAGAGTCATCGGATCGATTACGCGGGTGCCAGCCTGCTCACCGTCGGCGCGGGCGCGCTGATCCTCGCCCTGCTGGAGGGCGGGCAGGCGTGGGCCTGGACCGCACCGCAGAGCGTGGCACTGTTCGCGGGCGGTGCGATGGTCCTGGTCGCGTTCGGCCTCGTCGAGCGCCGGGCCGCGAATCCGATTCTGCCGCTGTGGGTTTTCACCCGGCGCATCGTGGTGGCCAGCAGCCTGGCCTCGCTGCTGGTCGGCGCGATCCTGCTGGGTCTCACCTCGTACGTGCCCACTTTCGCGCAGGGTGTGCTGGGCAGCGGCGCGCTGCTGGCGGGCCTCACCGTCGGCGCGCTCACACTGGGCTGGCCGGTGTCGGCGTCGCAGGCCGGAAAGGTGTACCTGCGCATCGGCTTCCGCGCGACCGCCGTGATCGGCAGCGTGCTCGCGGTGGCGGGCGCGGCCTCACTGCTGCTGGTCGACGCGGACTCCGGCCTGCTCCAGGTGGCGCTCGGCTG
>NZ_JBSGBY010000691.1:0-4193 GCF_053601505.1 Nocardia sp. NPDC004722 | reverse complement strand
GGACATCGCACCCGCGCTGGCGCTGGCCGGGATCGTGGCCAAGCGCTATCCGGACGGCAGCGCCCGCATCGCGGTCGGGGATCCCGGCGCGGACCGGGCCGTGCTGCACGCACTGGCGGCGCGGCCGTCGGCGGGCGGGCGTTCGCTGCGGCGCGAGGACAGCCGGTTGCTCTCGCTCACGGCGCGCTACGAGCCCAGCGTTGTGCGAGGGCGGCACAGGTGATCAGCTGAATCTGGTGGAACATCATGAGCGGCAACACGATCAGGCCCACCGGGTGACCGGCGAACAGCACCGTGGCCATCGGAAGGCCGGTGGCCAGGCTCTTCTTGGAACCGCAGAACACCACCACGATCCGGTCGGCGCGATCGAATTTCACGGCCTCGCCGAGGAATCCGGTCGCGGCGATCACGATGGCCAGGATCGCGGCGCACACCAGCGCCAGCGACAGGATCCGCCACGGCGACATGGCGTGCCAGATGCCCTCCACCATGCCCGCGCTGAACGCGCTGTAGACCACCAGCAGGATGGAACCGCGGTCCACCAGCTTGGTCGGCTCGGCGTAGCGGGACAGGAAGCCCTTCACCTTCGGGCGGATCAGCTGGCCGATGAAGAACGGCACCAGCAGCTGCAGCACGATGTCCACCACCGCGGACGGATCGACCTTCGCCTGGCCGGTGGTGTTCATCAACAGGATCACCAGCGCGGGAGTCAGGAAGACGCCCAGCAGGTTCGACACGGTGGCGCTCACGATCGCGCCCGCCACATTGCCCTTGGCGATCGAGGTGAAGGCGATCGAGGACTGCACCGTGGACGGCACCAGGCACAGGAACAGCACACCGGTGTAGAGGTCGCTGGTCAGGATGTGCGGCACCAGCACCCGCGCGGCCAGGCCGAGCAGCGGGAACAGGATGAACGTGCAGGCCAGCACGGTCACGTGCAAGCGCCAGTGCTTGAGGCCCGCCAGCGCCTCCTGGGGAGCCAGGCGGGTGCCGTAGAGCAGGAACAGCAAGCCGATGGCGATCTTCGTCAGCCAGCTCACGACGTCGGCGGCCTCACCCCGGGCCGGGAAGACGCTGGCCAGCACGACCATGGCAAGGATCCCCAGAATGAACCCGTCTATATAGAACTTGCTGAGGAATCGCACCGAAACAGGCTAATCACCCAGACATTCCCGACCTGACACCGCACCCGGTGCTCAGATAACGCAACCCCCGGGCAGCCGCGATACTGGTGGTGATCGACAGTTTCGACGACTCCCGAGGGGAATCGCCATGGTCCAGTGGACCGCCGCGGCCGCCGCCGCACCCGACACCTGGGGGATCTCGGGGCCGGTGTTCATGGTCATCTACGTGATCGCCGGGGTGCTGGCGATCGTCGCCGGGTTCGTCCGGCGTTCCGCCATCCTGCGCATGATCGATCCGGAGTGGCCGCCCGCGGCGCCGCTGCGGCCCACCGAGACCGCCATGCTGATCGACGATCGGCGACCGGTGCTGGCGGGGCTCGCGCAATTGCGCGGCCATCAGATCATCGACTCCACCGGGCGTCCGGTACGCACGCCCACCGAAGCCGAACAGCGCCAATTGGATCCGGTCTCCGGCACGCTCTACGCCCACCTGTTCGGCGCCAAGCAGCCGCGGGTGTCCGAGATGCTCGTCGCTACCGGTTCGGCGGTGGGCGGGCTACGACAGCATCTGATCGCCGGCGGCTACCTCTTCGGCGGCAAACAGCGAAAAGCCCTGTGGACGGCCCGGATTCCGCTGCTCGCGGTGCTGGTGGCGGGTTTCGCCCGGATCTTCTCCTCGTCCGGACATCCGGTCGGCTTCCTGGTGTTCGTCATGGTCGTGCTGGCGCTGTTCGTCTGGGCGGTGGGGCGGCCGACCCGCCTGACCCGGCGCGGCCGCGATACCCTCCTGGCCACCATCGCGAGCAATCGCCATCTGCGTCCCGCCAATGCCCCGGCCTATTCCGCGTACGGGCCCGACAGCGCAGCCTTCGCCGTCGCGCTCTTCGGCGGCATGGCGCTGTGGAGCCTCGATCCGGCGCTCGCCGGAGCCGCCGAGATCGCCGCCGGCGGCGTCGGAAGTGGCGGCAGCAGTTGCGGTTCCGGTTCCAGTTGCGGCAGTAGCGACACCGGGAGCAGCTGCGGGAGCAGCAGCAGCTGTGGCAGCAGTAGCAGTTGTGGCAGCAGCTGCGGCGGAGGCTGCGGCGGATGACCGGTTCACCACTTCCGGCCGGAGCGGTGGGCATCGGCTGGCGGCGCGAGATCTGCGGCATCGTCGCCGATCTGGACGGCATCGGATTCTGCGAGGTGATCGCGGAATCATTGGCGCGCGGCCGACGGTCCGCGATCACGGTGCCCGAGGAACTCGCGGCGCTGATCGAGCGAGGTGTTCCCGCTGTGCCGCACGGCATTTCGCTCTCGCTCGGCGGGGCCGAGCCGGTCGACGAGCAGCGCGTCACCCATCTCGCCGACTGTGCAAGGGCGCTCGGCGCGCCGCTGGCCAGCGAACACATCGCCTTCGTGCGGGCGGGCGGTCTGGAGGCCGGGCACCTGCTGCCGGTGCCGCGCACCCGCGAGGCGTTGGATACCCTGGAACGCAATATCTTCCGCACCAGCCGTCAGCTGGACGTGCCGCTGGCCGTGGAGAACATCGCGACCCTGTTCGACTGGCCCGACGCCGAATACACCGAAGCCGAATTCCTCCAGGAGCTGGTCGAGCGCACCGGGGTGTACCTGCTCCTCGATATCGCGAATGTCTATGCCAACGCCCGCAATACGGGCCGCGACCCCCTCACCGAACTCCTGCGACTGCCCGCCGAACGCCTGGCGTACTGCCATATCGCGGGCGGCCACGAATCCGGCGGCCGCTACATCGACACCCACACCGACGCCGTCCCCGCCGAAGTCCTGGCCCTGGTAGCGGAATTCGCCCCCACCCGCCCGGTACCCCACATGCTCGAGCGCGATGGAAACTACCCGCCCGCACCCGAACTCGTCGCCGAACTGAACGCCATCGCCGCCGCGGCGGGCCGCCCGCCGATCACCGTCTGCTCCACCCCTGTTTCCTGGGGATAACCACGCGGTTCGGACCCGAGCAATACTGGATGGGAGCGACAAATCACGACTCCTGGGGTGGGATTTCGATGTTTCGAGTCGTCGCGGCAGCAGCCGCCTCCGATACCTGGGGGATATCCGGGCCGGATTTCCTCCGCTATTACCTGGCCGTCGCACTCGGTGCGGCGGCGTTGGGATTCGCTTGGCGCACAAAGGTTCTGCGCCGCGTGGATCCGGCGTGGCCGTCCACCGCACCGCTGCGGCCCACCGAAATCGGCATGCTGATCGATGACCAGCGGCCGATATTGGCCGTCCTGGCCCAGTTACGCGCCCATGAGCTCATCGACTCCCGGGGCAATGCGGTGCGTAAACCGAACGAGACCGAGCGGCGAAGCCTGGACCCGGCCACTGCGGAGCTACGCACGCATCTGGGTACGGGTCGGCCCCCGGCCGAGGCGCCGGTCCACGTCAACGCGGCGGTCCAGGTCATGCGGGACGATCTCGTCACGCGCGGCTACCTGCTCGGCGACCGGCAACACGAGGAGCTCTGGTGGGGCGCGATCCCGATCGCCGCGGTGATCGCGGTCGGGGTAGTTCGCGTGATCCACGGCGGTCTGATCAGCCATCATCCCGTCGCCTGGCTGGAGGGCATCATGATCGGCCTGGGTGTCCTGGTCTGGTTGCTGGTCCGCCCGGCGCGGCTGACCCGTCGCGGCCGCGCCGCCCTCGCCGAGGCGCGGGCGCGCAACCGATACCTGCGTCCCGCCAACTCCCCAGCCTTCTCGGCGTACGGGCCCGACTGCGCCGCGCTCGCGGCCGCGCTCTTCGGTGTGGCGTCGCTGCGGGCGCTGGACCCCGCGCTCGCTCGCGCGCTCGCCATCGTCGTCGGCGGCTCGGTCCTGGGCGGCAGCGTCAGTGGCTCATACGGCGGCTCCTCGTGTGGGAGCGGGAGTAGCGGTGGCGGCGGTGGTGGATGCGGTGGCGGCGGAGGAGGATGTGGCGGATGAACGGCACGATCGATGAACCGGCAAGGGAGGCCGGGACACTCGCACATCAGCAAGCCGCGCTGGTGCGGGCGCTGGTAGCCGGGGACCCGGCACCCGAGGGCTTCGACGCGTGTGATCTCGCGGCGACCAC
>NZ_JBSGBY010000690.1:0-4196 GCF_053601505.1 Nocardia sp. NPDC004722 | reverse complement strand
GCGGGCACCCCGCTGTCGGCCGTCACCGACGGCCGCGACGCCCTGCTCGCGGTCGGCATGAACGGCGAGCCGCTGCCGGTGGCGCACGGCTATCCGGCCCGGTTGATCGTCCCCGGCCTCTACGGCTACGTGTCGGCCACGAAATGGGTGGTCGACCTGGAGGTCACCCGCTTCGATCGCGCCCGCGCCTACTGGACGCAGCGCGGCTGGTCGGAACGCGCGCCGATCAAAACCGCGTCGCGCATCGACGTTCCCGCGGCCTTCACCACGGTCGACGCGGGCGAGGTGATCGTGGCCGGAGTGGCCTGGGCCCAGCATCGCGGCATCGCGAGCGTGGAACTGCAGGTCGACGACGGGCCTTGGCAGCAAGCGGAATTGGCGGCGCAGTACTCGACCGACACGTGGCGGCAATGGACGTGGCGCTGGCAGGCGACCACGGGCACGCACACCGTGCGGGTCCGGGCCACCGACAGCACCGGCGCGCTCCAAACGCAAGCGCGGACGACACCGTTCCCCGACGGGTCCACCGGCTGGCACAACCGCGTCATCACGGTCCGCTGACCGCCCGAACAGAAGGAGACACAGGTGATTTCGCGATGAGTGACAACTATCCACGAATGCTGCGGCTGGTGCGAGAACCCGCCGGACTCGACGACGCGACACCGACGGCCTGCCCGGTCCGTACCGACCACGACCGGGACGCCGTCGGGCTCGGCGAACTCCTCACGGCGATCGCGGGCGGGGATCGCGACGCCTTCACCGAGCTGTATCGAAGAACCAGTCACCGGGTGTACGGGCTGTCGCTGCGCATACTGAACAACCGCGCCACGGCCGAGGAGGTCACCCAGGAGGTCTACCTCCAGGCCTGGTCGCTGTCGGAGCGCTACGACCGCGGACTCGCCAGTCCGATGGGCTGGCTGATGATGCTCACCCACCGGCGGGCCATCGACCGCATGCGGGCCGACATCGCCGGTCGGACTCGCGAAACACAGTACGGCCGAACCCATCTCGAACGCGACCGGGATGTGGTGACCGAATCGGTGGAGCTGCGCGCCGATCGCCGGGCGGTCCTGCGGTGCCTTGACGTGCTCACCGAACTGCAGCGCGAGAGCATCGCCCTCGCCTACTACGGCGGGCTGTCGTATTCCGAAGTCGCCGAGCGGCTGGAGTCACCGCTCGCGACCGTGAAGGCCCGAATCCGTGAGGGTTTGAAGCGGCTCGGCACCTGCCTGACCGGAAGCGATCCCCGATGACGGGCCGCCGCCGGGATGTCGAACTACTCGACCTCGCCTACCCGTACGCACTCGACGCGGTCACCCAGCGGGAGCGACGCGGCATCGAACGCCGGCGGGCGCGTGCGGACCGGCTGACGGCCGCTGAATTCGACCGGATGGTCGCGGCGCTCTACGACACGCTCGCCGAGCTCGTCATTGTCGATATCTGTAGTCCACCTGAGGGTTTGGAGGCCCGGGTGCTGCGTGTGCTGGACCGGGCGATCATTGCCGCCGGTCGTGGCCTCTGGCTGGAACGTCTCGGTCGAGTGATCGCCCGGCTGCGCTGACCCATCGCCGACCCCCACGTATCTTCGTCGCCGACCGAAGTATCTCCGTCGCAGACCAAACCGCTGGCACACTCATGGCGAACTTCGGGAAGACCCCCTTCCTGAATGGAGTGACTGTGCACCTACGCCCTGCGATGGACCCGCGACCGACGACCGTTTCGCGGCGGACGACCCCATGGCAGCGGATGCTGGCCGGAGCCGTCGGTGCCGCCGCGCTGCTGGTCGCGGCATCCGGACTGCCCGTCGCGCAGGCCGCGCCGGTGTATCCGGCCCCGGACCCCGACGGCTTCTACGCGGCCCCCGGCGATCTCGGTGCCGCGGCGCCCGGCGACGTGCTGCGCGCCCGGCAGCTCGACGCGAGCAGCTGGCCCGGCGCAACAGTCTGGCAACTGCTGTTCCGTTCGACGAACTCGGCAGGCGCTCCCATCGCCGCGGTCACGACGCTGCTCACCCCGGGACCCGGTCCCCGCCCGCTGCTGTCCTACCAGCCGTTCGAGAATTCGCTCGGATTGCAGTGCGCGCCTTCGCATGCCCTGTTCGACGGCGGCCTGCGCGAGGCGGGCGGCGTGAATCTCCTGCTGGCGCGCGGCTGGGCGGTCGCGGTTCCGGATCATCTCGGGCCGTCGAGCGCGTACGGCGCGGCGCGACTGGGCGGGCAGATCACCCTGGACGGGGTGCGTGCGGTCGAGCGGTTCGCGCCTGCGGGACTGCGGGATTCACCGGTCGGCCTGGCCGGCTACTCCGGCGGCGCGATGTCGACCGGATTCGCCGCCGCACTCGCCCCCGAGTACGCGCCGGAGCTGCCGATCGTCGGCGTCGCGCAGGGCGGGCTGCCCGCCAATCCCGGCAAGATGGCCCAGCAGATCGGCGACCGTCCGCACCCGCTGTTCGGCCTCGGCTTCGCCGTCGCCGTCGGCCTGCAACGCGAATACCCCGACACGATGCCGCTCGACCGCGCCCTCACCCCGGCCGGTGTCGCGCTGCGCGACCGCCTGGCCAACTCCTGCGCCGACGACATCGTCTCGGTGGGCGCGGGCCACTCGCTGAGCGAATTCTTCACCGCCGGACTGGAATCCGAGCCCGCCACCATCGAGACCATGCACGCCAACGCCCTCGAGGTCTTTCCCGGCATCCCTCGTGCCCCGCTCTACCAGTGGCACGGCGGCAACGACCAGGTCCCCCTCGATCAGGTCGCGGCCACCACGGCCCGCTACTGCGCCGCGGGCACCCCCGTCCAATTCGACATCCTCCCCGGCGCCGACCACGCCACCGCCATGCTCCCCGGCGCGCTCAACGCCATCAGCTACCTCGCCGATCGCTTCGCAGGCCGTCCCGCACCCTCCAATTGCCACTGACCTTGCCGAAAGCCGCAGTCGCACAGTGGTGAGGCGGCAAATCGGTGATCGGATGGGGGTGCGGGACGGGAATACTTCGTCCGGCCGGTCGCCGATCTGACGACTCGTCAACGCACGCGGTCGTAGACCAGCGCCATCTCGCCGAGTTCGCCGACCTGCTGGCTGGTGAGCCGCCAGTGGGTGGCGGGCAGGCCGTCGACGAAGAGTCGCTCTCCGCCACCGGCGATTTCGGGCGTGATCAGCAGATAGAGGCGGTCGACGAGGTCGTCGGCGAGCAGCGCCTTGGTGAGGGTCGGGCTGGTGTTGACCAGGATCTCGCCCGTGCCAACGGTTTTCAGCTCCGCGATGACCTCGGAGGCGGGGGCGTTCACGACTCGGACGTGCTCCCAGGGCATCTCGGTCACGGTGGTGGAGAAGATGACCTTCTCGGTGTCCACCAGCCATTTGGCGTACCCGCGGTCGCGGGGATCGGCATTGTCGTCGACGGCGACGCCGGACCAGTAGCCCAGGAATCCCTCGGCATTGCCGCGGCCCAGCACTCCGGTCGTCGCGTTCTCGTGCAGGCGGGCGAGGTGATTGCGCGCGGTCTCGGTCGAGACGTAGGGGATGATCGCGGCCATATCGCCGGGACCGCCCGCGCCGTGATAGCGGCCGTCGAGGCTCAGGGCGATATTCGCGGCGACGATGCGCTGATCGGTGGTGGTCATGATGTTCCTACTTTCGTTGTGTGCGTGCTGATTCGGTGTGCGTGATGATGCGGTCGAGCTGGTCGAGAACTTGCCCCCACCCGGTTTCGATACCGGCGATGAACTCCGATGCCGTGATGAGGGTGTCGGTGAGCCCGAGATCGAGCCGTAGGCGGGTGCCTTCGGATATCTCGGTCAGGGTGAGGTCGTAGCGGCCGGTGAACAGCGCCGCCCCGGACCGGTCGAACACCGAGAGATCGAATCCGAGACGCGCGGGCGCCTCGGCGAGGTGCACCTGCCCCGCGGAGTGGTACCGGCCCTCGGCGTCGCGGTAGTCGAGGACGACCCGGCCGCCCTGGCGTGCCTCGATACGACAGTCGGTGATCGTCATCGACGGTGGGGCCCACCAGGATTCGAGCAGCGCCGGATCCGCCCAGTAGCGCCAGACGGTCTCCGGCGCCGCGGGCAGCACCCGCTCGAACCGGAAGCTCCGCCCATCCGCCCACCGATCCCGGTCGGCGCGTGCCGCCTCGTCGGCCAGGGCGCCGCGATACCGTGCGATCGTATCCAGTTCCCCCGCAGTGGATTCGGCGA
>NZ_JBSGBY010000689.1:0-4203 GCF_053601505.1 Nocardia sp. NPDC004722 | reverse complement strand
CCGACCTTCTTGAAGACCAATGTGGTGGCCGACGGCCGGATCACCTCGGGCTCCTCGCGGCTGGCCGACGGGCTCATGCGCTGGACCGGGTTCTCGGCCGAACGGGTCGCCCGCACCACCCTCGACGCGCACGACCGGGGCGTGCTCTATGTCGTGCCGCAGCTCGATGCCCGCGTGGTCTGGCATCTCAAGCGGCACTTCCCGGCCCTCTACACCCAAGCCCTCGGCGTCCTGAATCGCGTCCTGCCGCAGGACGATTCGGCGCCCTCGACCACCCTGAAGACGGGAGTCTGACATGTCCTTCGACTTCGACAACATGCTGGCCAAGATCAAGTCCAAGCAGTGGGCGCTGGCCGATATCGACTGGGACGCACCGGGCGCCGAGCTCATCGACCCGGCCCTGCACGCCAAGCTCAAGCCGTTCATGGCCGATCTGATGTGGATCGAGAACGTGGGCGCGCGCGGCTTCGCGGCCATGGCCAAGAAGGCCCCCACCCCGACATTGGCCGAGATCTACCGCTACTTCCACGCCGAGGAGCAGCGGCACGCCAACGCCGAACTGGCGTTGATGCGGCGTTGGGGCATGCTCGACGGTGACGAGATCCCGCAGCCCAATATCAATGTGAAGCTGGTGATCGACTTCCTGGACAAGCACTCCGACGGGATGTCGCTGTCGTTCCTGGGCACCGTCATCCCCATGCTGGAGGTGGCCCTCGACGGCGCGCTGATCAAGTTCGTCACCGACGAGATCGCCGATCCGGTGGCACAGGAGGTCTTCAAGAAGATCAACAATGACGAATCCCGGCATCTGGCCACCGATTACGCGGTCATGGAGCTGCTCGGGCACGCGAGCGCGCGCAAACTGGCCATCGATCTGGTGGGCGGCTGGGTCAAACCGTCGCTGATGATCGGGGTGCTCAGCTATGTGCCGCTGCTGAACAAGATGCGCGACAACATTGTCGAGATGGGCGTCAACGAGGAGAAGCTCTATGCCGCCATGGCCCGGTTCAAGCAGGTCGGCGAGCGCGCGCCGATCGCGAACCGGGTGCCCATGTACCGGATCGTGAAAATGCATTCGGGCTGGGTGATCAACCGCGATCACCCGTATCACCTGGTCGCGGACGCACTGGTCAAACTGACCGGGGCCATTCCGGACCGGCTGCTGCCCAAGCAGCCGACCTGGTCGCAGGAACTCACCTACGAGCCGGTCGCGTGAACGCCGTGGGCAAGCCACTGGACGTGGCGATCATCGGAGCCGGATTCGCGGGCATCGGCGCGGCCATTCGACTGCGGCAGAAGGGGATCGGCGACTTCGCGATCTTCGAGCGCGGCGACCGGGTGGGCGGCACCTGGCGCGACAACACCTATCCCGGCGCGGCCTGCGATATTCCGTCGCGGCTGTACTCCTACAGCTTCGCGCCCAACCCGGATTGGTCTCGAACCTATTCCGGCAGTGGGGAAATCCTCGGGTACATCGACTCGATGGTCGAGGACTTCGCGCTCGCACCCGCTATCCGGTTCGGCCACAACGTGACCGGCATCGTGTACGACGAGGAAGCGGGCCTGTGGACCTTGTCCTTCGCGGCCGGTCGGCGAAAGATGCGGGCGCGCACCGTGATCCTGGCCTCCGGGCCGCTGTCGAATGCCGGATTCCCGGACATCCCCGGGATCGACAGCTACGAGGGCCACAAGATCCACAGCGCCCGCTGGGATCACGACTACGACTTCACCGGCAAGAAGGTGGCCGTGGTCGGCACCGGAGCCAGTGCGGTGCAGATCATTCCGGAATTGGTGCAGCAGGCCGCGGCGGTGAAGGTCTTCCAGCGCACGCCCGGCTGGGTGCTGCCGCGGGTCGACCGCCGCACGCACGGGCTCACCAAACAGCTCTACCGGCAGGTGCCCCTCACCCAGACGCTGGCGCGGGAGGCGTGGTTCTGGGGACACGAGTCGGTGGCGCTGGGCGTGGTGTGGAATACGCCGCTGACCCGGGTCGTGGAATCGGTGGCGCTGGCGCATCTGCGTAGCCAGGTGCGCGATCCGTGGCTGCGCCGCCAGCTCACCCCCGACTTCCGGGCGGGCTGCAAGCGGCTGCTGATGAGCAGCGACTACTACCCGGCGTTGCAGAGCCCCAACTGCAAGCTCATCACCTGGCCGATCGCGGAGCTCTCGCCGCAGGGCATCCGGACCGCGGAGGGGATCGAGCATCGATTCGACTGCATCGTGTTCGCCACCGGATTCGAGGTGTCCAAGGCGGGCACGCCGATTCCGATCACGGGTCGCGACGGCCGTTCGCTGGCCGAGGAGTGGCGCGGCGGCGCGTACGCGTTCAAGAGCGTGACCGTGGCCGGGTACCCGAATCTGTTCCTCACCTTCGGGCCGAACTCCGGGCCGGGCCACAATTCGGCGCTCGTCTATATGGAGGCGCAGATCGACTACCTCACCGACGCGATCAAGATCGTGCTCGACCGGGGCCTGCGCGCGCTGGAACCGCGGCAGGATCGGCAGGACCGCTACAACCGGCGCATCCAGCGGCGGCTGGCGGCCACCACCTGGAATTCCGGTTGCCGCAGCTGGTATCTCACCGAGGACGGGTTCAACGCCACCATGTACCCGGGTTTCGGCAGCCAGTACGCCCGGCAGCTGGCCACGGTCGATCTGACGGACTTCCACCTGCGCTAGGGTCGTGATCATGGCGGACTACCGCATCGACGATCTCGCCCAGGCCGCCGGCACCACCACCCGCAATGTGCGGGCGTATCAGGAGAAGGGCCTGCTGCCGACGCCGACCAAGCGCAGCGGGCGGGCCCTGATCTACGACGACGCGCACCTGGCCCGGCTGCGCATCATCGACGCATTGCTGCAACGGGGATTCACCATCGCGCACATCGCGGATTTCATCACCAGCTGGGAGACGGGCAAGGATCTCACCGAGATCCTCGGCCTGCAGAGCGCGGTCACCGACACCTGGGGCAAATCCCATGAGCCGGTGGAGCTTCCGCGTGAACTCGTCGACACCTTCTTCGGCGACACGCCCGAGCATCAGGTCGACAGCGCGCAGCTGGCGCGGCTCGAGGAGCTCGGTCTGATCAGGCTGCACGGTGACACCGCCGAACTCACCCGGCCGGATCTGCTCGAGACCTTCGCGGGTCTCAGCGCGTACGGCATCCGGCTCCCCGGCCTGATCGACCTGTACGCCTCGGTGGTCGGCCGCCTCGAGGACATCGCCCGCCTCATGGTGGTCGCCGCCAAGGACCATTTCGTGGAACAGCACGGGCCCGGCTGGCTGCCGGACTCGGACGCCGAAATCGCCGAGACCACCGAAATGATCAACCACATGCGCGAACTCGGCACCCGCGCCGTCCGCGAGGGCCTCGACCAGGCGCTGGACCAAGTGCTGCGGTCCGAACTGGGCGCCTACCTGGCCACCGTCGCGGAACACCGCGCGCAGGACGCGTGACCGCTGCGTCCCGAGGCTCGGCGCAGCGGTGGACCGGCGGCGATGATTCGTCCTATGATCACTCTCGAATTCCGTTGTACGGATAGATAATTCCGATCTGCGGAATCCTATCGGTGGTAATTCGCTGTGCGAGGGGGTCATTCGATGAATGTCACGGTATTCGGTGCGGGCGGAATGGGGCTGTATTTCGCGGCCATGCTGGCGCGCGTCGGGCATCGGGTCACGGTGGTCGGCCGGGAGAGCACCGTCGAAGCGGCCCGCGAGCCGCTGGTGCTCGGCCATGGGGCGGTGGAGATTTCGGTCCCCGGCGTGCGCGCGATCACCGAGATCCCGGCCGACGCCGAACCAGCGGACCTGATCGTGGTGGCGGTGAAGGCGTGGCAGGTCGCGGACGCGGCCGCAGCTCTCCGGCCTTTGATCGGCCCGCACACTGTCGTCCTGCCGGTGCAGAACGGTGTCGAGGCCCCCGCCGACCTCGCCGCGGTGCTCGGCACGCAACACATCCTCGGCTGCACCTGCGTGGTGATCGCGCAGCGCCTCGCGCCGTGGCAGGTCCGCTGCCTCGGTGCGCACGCCACCGTCGAAATCGGTGCGCTGACAGCGGATTCCCACCGACCGGACGACGCATGGGATCCGGTCGGAGAGGTTTCCACCGTCCTCACGGCGGCCGGGATCGGGGTGACGCGGTCGACTCGATGGTGTCCTTGTCGCGAATCGAACCGCCCGGGTGCACGATCGCGCGCACG
>NZ_JBSGBY010000688.1:0-4216 GCF_053601505.1 Nocardia sp. NPDC004722 | reverse complement strand
CGTCGCGGAATCGGTCAGGGACAGTTGCATTTCCGTGCCCTGCGCACCGTCGGCAGGCCGGACCGCGCGCACCGTCAGATTCGCGGGTGGCCGTGAATAGTTCGTGGTCAGCGGCAGATCCCGCTCCGGGTAGGGGTTGCCGATATTGCCGGAGGTGGGATCGAGCAGACTTCCGGCCGGGCGGGCCTGCGGCGCACTGCCCGACAGCACGGCCCCCGTGGTGCCGACCGTCAGCGCGGCGATCAACGCCCCCACCGGAATCAACGTCGGCCAGCCGCGTTTGGAAAGCAGCGCGGTGCCGAGCGCCACCAACAGCAG
Source organism: Nocardia sp. NPDC004722 (assembly GCF_053601505.1). NCBI lineage: Bacteria > Bacillati > Actinomycetota > Actinomycetes > Mycobacteriales > Nocardiaceae > Nocardia > Nocardia sp. NPDC004722. The sequence goes on along the minus strand of NZ_JBSGBY010000688.1, from coordinate 3,898 downwards.
CACCCCGGCCGCGAAGAAGCCCCCGTAGGCCGCTCGTTCCCACGGCGTCACGACGCGGGCCGACACCAGGAACGGGATCCGCGCCGTCCGCTGCCCATCGGAGACCGACAGTTCCCACGGCCCGGCATGATCCACGCGCAGCGTCGTCGAATACGGTCCCGGCTGACCGCCGAGTTCCACGGTGCCCGAGGACTTCTCCCCACCCTGATCGGTCGGCACGGCGGTGACCGTCAGCGTCCCCGGCGCGGTCCCCGCATGCGTGACCACGTCGATCCGCAGCGGTCCCGGCTCACTGCGCCGCACCACCACGGTCAACTCCCGGGCCCCCAGCGACTCCGCCACGGTGAGGTCCCCGCCGCTCACCGCCCCGTCGGCGTGCGCGGCGGGCGCGGTCCCCACGACGAGACCCATCATCGACGCGCAGAGCACCCCCACCACCAGGACCACACCGCGCAGGCGAACGTTCAACGGCGACTGCACTGTTCCGAAGCTACCGAAAAACCCTGCCTCGCAAATCCCACCCACGGGGGATAGCCGTTCAGGGTTCGGTCAGGGTAGACGCGTCAGCGGAAGAAATCCCACAGCCAGGTGGGGCCGACGGTGCTCGCGCCCAGGGCCTCCACCCGGGAGCGGAGTTCGCGGTCGGAGGTGACCACGGTGATGTCGGGGGCGGTGGCGGCGGCGACCGCCTCGACGATCGCGTCGTCGCCGGAGCGGTCGGCCAGCACCACCGTCAGCCCCTCGTGTTCGATGTCGGCGGCGGGTTTGGCGGCGCCCTCGAGGACCACCACGATCGAGGTCGGCTCGGGGAGCTGGTCGCGCAGGACGGTCAACTGGGCCAGTAATCGACGGGCGGCTCCGGCGCGATCCCGCCACCAACCGTCCGGTCGCGAACCGACCACATTGGCGGCATCCACCACGATCAACCGCTCCGCATCATCCACGGCACCAGTCTGCATGGCCTGCCGCAGTTCGTCCGATTCCGTCGTCGGGCACGCCGTGACGCGCCCGCGCGGGTCAATTAGTTGACTAGGTAGCCTGTCCGGATGGCGTTACGCAATGCGGTCCTGGCGACCCTGCTGGAAGGTGAGGCCTCGGGCTACGACCTGGCCAAGGGATTCGACGCCTCGGTCGCCAACTTCTGGCAGGCCACCCCGCAGCAGCTGTACAAGGAGCTGGAGCGGATGGCCGCGGCCGGGCTCATCGAGACCCGGGTGGTGGAGCAGGAGCGTCGCCCCAACAAACGCCTGCACGCCATCACCCCCGCCGGGCGGGCCGCGCTGCACGAATTCCTCGCCGAGCCCGCCAAACCCACCGCCATCCGCGACGAGTTGATGGTCAAGGTGCAGGCCATGGACGGTGACGATGCCGTCGTGCGGGCCGCGATCGCCGGGAAACTGGAGTGGTCGCGGGCGAAGCTGGCCCGCTACGAGCGCCTGCGCCAGCGCCTGCTCGACGGCCGCAGTGAACAGGCGTATCTCGCCGAGGCCGAACGCATCGGGCCGTATCTGAGCTTGATGCGCGGAATCACCTTCGAGCAGGAGAACATTCGCTGGGCGGAGTTCGCGCTGCCCGTCATCGACCGCCGGATGGCGGCACAAGGGTAACCGCGGCTCGGCGGCTTCTCGCCAGGTGCTCGCGGGAGCGGGGCGGGGGTCGATCGCGTGGGCGCGGCGGGGGTGGTTCGCGGGGAGCGGGGCGGGGCGGATCGTGAGGGGCGCGGCGGTGGATCGTGAGGTGTGTGGCGCGGGTTGATACGGTGTCCGCCTGAAAACCAGTCCGCAGAACGACAGGCAGTGATCAGCGTTGGCGTCGCAACCGAAGGCAGGCGAGAGCGAATCCCGCCGCGCCGCCCCGCGCACCAAGCGGGGTGAGCGGACCCGTGGCGCGCTGATCGCCGCGGCCCGCGAGGTTTTCGAGCGCGACGGCTACCTCGACGCCAAGATCGCCGACATCTCCAAGACCGCGGGCATGGCCTCGGGCTCCTTCTACACCTACTTCGACAGCAAGGAAGAGATCTTCGCCGCCCTGGTCGAGCAGGTGTCGGAGGAGATGCTGCACCCGCACGTGCGCGAGCGCAGCGGCATCACCGATCCGCGCGCCCTCATCGAGGCCGCGCACCGCGATTACCTGTTGTCCTACAAGCGCAATGCGCGCCTGATGGCATTGTTCGAACAGGTCGCCCACATCGACGAGAACTTCCGCCGGCTGCGCGTCGAACGCGGGAAGGCGTTCGCGCAGCGCAATGCCCGCATGATCCGCGAACTGCAGGAGTCCGGCCGCGCCGACGCCGACCTGGATCCCATGATCACCGCGCACGCCTTGTCGGGCATGGTCAGCCGGATGGCGAACCTGGTTTTCGTTCAGCAGCAACGGATCCCGTTCGAAAAACTGGTCGCCACCCTCACCGACCTGTGGGCCAACGCGCTGCGGTTGTCCTCGGAGTGAGCTCGAATCAGCCGACCGCGCGTACGAAGTCGATCAGCGCGGCATTGACCTCGTCCGCGCGTTCCTGCTGAATCCAGTGGCCCGCGCCGTCGAGGATGATCGATCCGCGCAGATCACTGAGCAGGGCGGACATCTTGTGCAGCGGCGTGAATTGGATGACCGGGTCGATGGATCCGGCGACGAACAGCGACGGCTGGCCGATCTTCACGCCCTCGAGATGCGCGGTGCGTTCCCAGGTGCGATCGAGATTTCGGTAGTAATTCAGGCCACCGGTGAACCCGGTCGCGGTGAATGACTCTACGTAGTAGTCGAATTCGGCCGGATCGAGCCACGCGGGCAGCGGCGGCATCGGTTGGCCGGTGTCCTGGAAGTTCTGGGCGCGCAGGATTTCGACCTGGACCTGCTGCAGGGTGCGGCGCACGTCGGCGTTCAGCACCTGATCGGCCACGCCCGGTTCCTGGAACCAGATCATGTAGAACTCCTCGCCGAGGCGCGACCGCATGATCGCGGTCGGCGGGCCCGACGAGCGCGGCGTGGCGGGGACGCTGAGTCCGGCCACCGCGCGCACCCGCTCGGGATACTCGCGGGCCATATGCCACACCACCGACGCACCCCAGTCGTGGCCGACGAAGATCGCGTCCTCGAGCCCGTAGGCGTCGAGCAATCCGGCCAGATCCCCGCAGATGGTGACCATGTCGTACTGATCGATCCGCTCGGGCCGGGAACTGCCGCCGTAGCCGCGCATATCCGGGGTCAGCGTGCGGAAGCCCGCGTCGGCGAGCGCGAAAACCTGATGCCGCCAGGAGAATCCGAGTTCGGGGAAGCCGTGGCAGAACACCACCGGCGTGCCCGTCCCGTGCTCGACGACCCGCAACTCGATCCCGTTCGCGGCGATCTGCGCGCTGCCCAGCCGCTTCCACTCGTCCACCCGTTGTGATGCCTGCACCGGTTGTCCACCTCGCGACCGTGTTGGTTGACGCCGGACCTACCGTCAACTTGAATCCGACGTAGGTTTCATATTTCCATCAGCCGGCACACCCGATCCAGCCTCGACGGCGAAATCGATTGCCGGTGTGGGCCGGAAGGAGCTTTTCGTGCAGGTCGCGGGTAGGAACGCCATTGTCACCGGAGGTGGCGGCGGCATCGGCGGCGCATTGGCCGCCCGGCTGGTGCGCGCGGGCGCGAAGGTCGTGGTCGCCGATCTGGACGGTCGGGCCGCCGAAGCGGTGGCCGCGGCGCTGGCGGCGGAGTTCCCGGGCGCGGCCGTCGCGGTCGGGGCGGATGTCTCCGATCCGGTCCGCATCGCGGAGCTGATCGCGCGCTGCGAGGCCGAATTCGGCCCGGTCGACCTGTATTTCGCCAATGCGGGCGTGATCGGTCCCGTCGGGCTCGGCGACGACAAGGACTGGGAGCTCACCCTGGATGTGAACCTCAACGCCCACATTCGGGC
>NZ_JBSGBY010000687.1:0-4222 GCF_053601505.1 Nocardia sp. NPDC004722 | reverse complement strand
CCCGCCGCGGCGGCTCCGGCCCCGGCTCCGATGCCCGCCCCGGCTCCGGTCCCGCCGCCCGCCCCGGTCTACGCCGACAATCTCGACGGCTGGATCCGCCAGGCGCTGGACATCATGTCCCAGCACGGCATCCCGGGCAGCTACGACGGCATCATGCGCAACATTCAGCGCGAATCCAGTGGCAACCCGCAGGCGATCAACCTGTACGACTCGAACGCGGCCATGGGCATCCCGTCCAAGGGCCTGCTCCAGGTGATCGACCCGACCTTCAACGCGTACCACGTCGAGGGCACCTCGACGAACATCTGGGACCCGGTCGCCAACATCGTGGCCGCCTGCAACTACGCGGCGCACCGCTACGGCTCGATGGACAACGTCTCCAGCGCGTACTGATCCACGCTCGGCTCCACCCCGGCGCGAATCCGGGCGAATAATGCGATGGCCTGCCTGATGAGGGGTGGGCCATCGCGTTTTTCATTCACCGGCAAACCGTTGGCATTCGATTTGGCAACACTTTCGCAAACGTCCGAACTCGAAGATCAACAAGGCGTATAACGACCCCGTGGAGCAAGTTCCGGCACTCGGCCGGGACAGATAGCGAAGGGACGGGGTTCATGCACACCTCGGTATCGGCTATCGATATCCAGAGTGGGCTCTCGGACGCGTGGAGTTCCATCGCGACCTGGGTGCCCAAGTTCGTCGGCTTCCTGGTCATTCTGCTCATCGGCTGGTTCGTGGCCAAGGTCGTCGCCAAGGTGGTGACCCGGATCCTGAACCGTGTCGGGTTCGATCGCCTCGTCGAGCGCGGCGGCATCAAGGACATGCTGGCGCGGGGTCGCTACGACGCCACCGGCCTCATCGCCAAGCTCGCCTACTACGCGGTCCTGCTGATCGCGCTGCAGTTGGGCTTCGGCGTCTTCGGCCCGAATCCGGTGTCCACCATGCTCAATGGCATCGTGGCCTGGCTGCCGCGGCTGGCGGTCGGCATCGTCATCGTCTGTATCGCGGGCGCGATCGCGCGCGTCGTGCAGGACATGGTGTCGAACATGCTGAGCGGGCTGGAATACGGTCGCATGCTGGGACGTGTTGCGGCCGTGTTCATCTGGGGCATCGGCATCATCGCCGCGCTCAATCAGATCGGTGTCGGCACGTCGGTGACCATGCCGATTCTGATCACCGTGCTGGCCACCATCGCCGGTGTCCTCATCGTCGGCTTCGGCGGTGGGCTCATTCGCCCGATGCAATCGCGTTGGGAGGGTTGGCTCGACACCATCGAGGGCGAGATGCCCGAGGTGAAGGGGCATGCGCAGGCGTATCAGCGCGGTCGCGAGGACGCGGCGCGGCAGCGGCAGGCGCAGGAGGCGGCCATGCTCGCGCAGCGTGCGGCCATGATGGGTCAGCCCATGATGGCCGGGCCGGGCACGGGTCAGATGCCGCCCGGCAAGTGGGCCGAGCCGGAGGGTCAAATGGGTTACGGGCCAACGGGATACGGGCAGCAAGGCTACGGCCAGGGTGGTGGGCAGATGCCGCCGCCGTCCCGGCCGACGCCCCCGCAGGCGGGGCAGATGGGCCCGCAGACGGGACAGGGTCCCGAGCCGGGTGGGCATCCGATGCCGCCGGGTCAGCAGCCTTCGCGGCCGGGCGGTCAGATGCCGCGGCCGGGCGGGCAGGACCCGGGCAACGCCGGCGGGATGATCTAGAAACCGAAGATCCGGAACCGAAGATCCAGAAATCGAATCAGCCCCGAGGATTTCGTCCTCGGGGCTGATTCGTTGTTCAGCTGTCAGGCCGGGCGGGCCAGCGAGCAGACGCCGGCCAGGCGAAGGTGCAGCCAGTCGGCGTCCTGCCAGTCGAGCGGTGACATCGGGACCTCGGCGTCGGCATCGCGCAGATCGTCGAGAATGCCGCGGGCGTATCCGGCCAGCAGCACGCTCGTGGGGACCACGCTCGAGTTCTCGACACCCAGGTCGAGGATGTCGCGGACGGCGGCGGCGTGCTGGTCGATCTCCGCGCAGACGCCGGGGAACAGCGCCGCGGCCTCGGCGGCGGGGGCTCCGTGGGTGCGCTGCAGACGGTTCAGGGTCTTACGCGCGGAAACGACGAGCAATGCGGAGCCGGGCACAAACACCCGGTGATGCTAGCAACCGGCCCGCACCTGGGGACCCGCTGTGACAAATCGCGCATTCGCGCGGAATGCCTGGTCAGCGGAAGGCTTTGGACCCCGTGAGGGCCTCGCCCAGCACCAGTTGATGCACCTCGGCGGTGCCCTCGTAGGTCAGGACCGACTCCAGATTGTTCGCGTGCCGCAGGACCGGGTACTCGAGGGTGATCCCGTTCGCGCCCAGAATCGTCCGGCATTCGCGCGCGATCTTGATGGCCTCGCGGGTGCTGTTCAGCTTCCCGGAGCTGATCTGCTCATTGCTGATCTGGTGCCGATCCTTCAAACGCCCCAGATGCACAGCGAGCAACTGCCCCTTGCCGAGTTCCAGCGCCATGTCCGCGAGTTTGGCCTGGGTGAGCTGGTAGGCGGCCAGCGGCTTGTCGAATACCTCGCGGGTGCGCGCGTATTCGATGGCGGCGCTCAGGCAGTCGCGGGCCGCGCCGAGCGCGCCGAAGATGATCCCGAAGCGCGCCTCCGACAGGCAGCCCAGCGGCGCGGCCAGCCCCCGCGCCTCCGGCAACTGCGCCTCGGCGGGCAGCCGCACCCCGTCCAGCGACAGCTCCGCGGTGATCGACGCCCGCAGCGACAGTTTGTGCCTCATCTCCCGCGCACTGAATCCCGGTGTGTCCGCGGGCACCACGAACCCGCGGATCACATCCCGCTCACTCTCGCGCGACTGCGCCCACACGATCGCCACATCCGCCACCGACCCATTGGTGATCCACATCTTCGACCCGTCGAGCACCCAATCGTCCCCGTCCCGCCGAGCCCGCGTCCGCATCCCACCCGGATTCGACCCGAAGTCGGGTTCGGTCAACCCGAAACACCCGATCACCCGCCCCGCCGCCATCTCCGGCAGCCACCGCAGCTTCTGCTCCTCCGACCCGTACTTGTGAATAGCCGTCATCGCCAACGACCCCTGCACCGAAACCATGCTCCGCACACCCGAATCCACCGCCTCGAGCTCCAGGCAGGCCAGCCCATAAGCCGTAGCCGAAGTCCCCGCGCACCCGTACCCCTCGAGATGCATCCCGAGCAGCCCCAGCTTTCCCAACTCCGGAGCCAACTCCCGCGCCGGGAACGTCCCAGCCTCGAACCACTCCGCGATATGCGGCCGCAACCTCTCCCCGGCGAACGCACGCACGGTATCCCGTATGTCACGCTCCTCCTCACTGAGCAGGGAATCGATCGCGAACAGCTCATCCACGGTGACCATTCGCCCACCCTAACCCGGTCGTAAACCCCGGAGCGGGGGCTTCATCCGGGTGTCCTTAGGCTGTTCGCATGAGCGATCAGCTGGGTTTCTCCACACGGGCGGTGCACGCCGGGTTCGATCCGGACCCTCAGACCGGTGCGGTGAACGTGCCGATCTATGCGAGTTCGACCTTCGCCCAGGACGGGGTCGGCGGGATGCGCGGGGGGTACGAGTACGCGCGGACCGGGAATCCGACGCGGACGGCGCTGGAGGCGAACCTCGCGGCGCTCGAATCGGGTACGTATGGGCGAGCTTTCGCGTCCGGTATGGCGGCCACCGACTGTGCGCTGCGAGCCAATCTGCGGCCCGGCGATCACCTGGTGATTCCGAACGACGCGTACGGCGGGACGTTCCGGCTCATCGACAAGGTGTTCACCCAGTGGGGGATCGAGTACTCGGTCGCGCCGGTGTCGGATGTGGACGCGGTCGCCGCGGCCATGCGGCCCAACACCAAGCTGGTCTGGGTGGAGACGCCCACCAACCCGCTGCTGAATATCGGTGATATCGCGGCGATCGCCGATGTCGCGCACGCCGGTGGCGCGAAGCTGGTGGTGGACAACACCTTCGCTTCCCCGTACCTGCAGCAGCCGCTGCAGCTGGGTGCGGACATCGTGCTGCACTCGACCACCAAGTACCTGGGCGGGCACTCCGACGTGGTGGGCGGCGCGCTCATCACCAATGACCAGGAGCTGGACGTCAAGTTCGCGTTCCTGCAGAACGGCGCGGGCGCGGTGCCCGGGCCGATGGACGCGTTCCTCACCATGCGCGGCATCAAGACGCTGGCCCTGCGCATGGACCGGCACTGC
>NZ_JBSGBY010000686.1:0-4231 GCF_053601505.1 Nocardia sp. NPDC004722 | reverse complement strand
CGGATTCGGGGACAGCGGGGTGGGGATCAGCCGGATTGCCGCTGCGCACGCTGGAGTTGGAGCGGTTGCGCGATCGGCTCATCGCCGGTGTGCGCGCAGCGGTGCCGGAGGCGGTGCTCAACGGTCCCGAGCCGCTGTGCGACGGCCTCGAGTCCGGCCCCGACGGCGCGACCGTTGCCCAGCGACTGCCGGGCAACGCCCACTTCACGTTCCCCGGCTGCGAGGGCGATTCGCTGCTGATGCTGTTGGACGCCGCCGGGATCGAATGCTCGACCGGATCCGCGTGCAATGCCGGCGTGGCCGGTCCCTCCCATGTGCTGCTGGCCATGGGCGTGGAACCGGCGCTGGCGCGCGGATCCCTGCGATTCACTTTGGGACACAACTCGACCGACGCCGATATCGATGCCCTGCTGGCGGCGCTGCCGCAGGTGGTCGAGCGGGCGAAGGCGGCCGGACTGGCCGGAGCGAAGGGAGGCTTCTAGATGCGAGTGCTTGCCGCGATGAGTGGTGGCGTTGATTCCGCCGTGGCGGCCGCCCGGGCCGTGGACGCCGGACACGAGGTGGTCGGCGTGCACCTGGCACTGTCGGCGAACCCCGGCACGCTACGCACCGGATCGCGGGGCTGCTGCTCGAAGGAGGATTCCGGCGATGCCCGCCGGGCCGCCGACGTGCTCGGAATCCCGTTCTACGTCTGGGATTTCGCCGACCGGTTCAAGGAGGACGTGATCGACGACTTCGTCGCCGCGTACGCCGCCGGTGAGACCCCCAACCCGTGCCTGCGCTGCAACGAGAAGATCAAGTTCGCGGCGCTGGCCGATCGCGCGGTGGCGCTGGGTTTCGACGCCGTGGTCACCGGGCATTACGCGCGTCTCGAGGACGGCGTGCTGCGCCGCGCGGTGGACGCGGACAAGGATCAGTCCTACGTTTTGGCGGTGCTGACTCCCGAACAGCTGTCGCGCGCCATGTTCCCGGTGGGCGACACTCCGAAGCCGCAGATCCGCGAGGAGGCCGCCGAGCGCGGCCTGGCGGTCGCGAACAAGCCCGACAGCCACGACATCTGCTTCATCCCCTCCGGCGACACCCAGGCGTTCCTGGGCGCGAAGATCGGCATCCGCCCCGGCGCGGTGCTCGACGCGGACGGCACCAAGCTCGCCGATCACGAAGGCGTGCACGGGTTCACCATCGGCCAGCGCAAGGGTCTGGGCCTGCCCGGCCCGGCCGCCGACGGCAAGCCGCGCTACGTCACCGACATCGACCCGGATTCCGGTGTGGTGCGGGTGGGTTCGGCCAAGGATCTCGAGGTGTGGACGGTGCTGGCCGACCGCGCCATCTGGACCTCCGGTGAAATCCCCGCCGGGCCCGTCGAATGCGTCGCCCAGGTGCGCGCCCACGGCGGCACCGCCCCCGCGGTCGCGGAGGCGGTGGACGGCGGACTGGTGGTGCGCCTGCGCGAACCGCTGACCGGTGTGGCACGCGGGCAGGCCGTGGTCCTGTACCGCCCCGACGAATCCGGCGACGAGGTGCTCGGCAGTGGCACCATCTCCGGGACCGAACGCGAACCCCACCCGAGCGAACTGCTCGCGGGAAGCGGCCGGTGAGCGACCGCAGCACGCGCGCACGCGCGAAATCCTATGTGTCGCAGCAGGTTCGTTCGATCCGGTCGAGTCGTGTGGTGTGGGCCAGCGGGATGCCGCAACCCGCGCGCCTGCGCCCGCGCCGCAAGGCCCGCCGCGGCCGCTGGAACACGGTGAACCAGACCGCGATCGCCGAGCAGCAGCCCGCCCGCACCGACACCGGTGAGTTCCGCCCCGGCGACGCCCTGCCCGCCCCGGTCGACGGCGACCGGGCAGGCAAGACCTGGGACTGGTTCGTGAACGCGACCTGCTGGGACTGGTACGAGAACTCCAGCGGCCCCGACCGCGGCGATGCCGACGAGTGACACCGGTGGCGGACCGACTGATTCAGGGGTGGCTGGGATGAGCGACGACGCGAATTCGGTGCTGCGCGGCGGCATCGCGACCGGGATCGGGTCGTGGCCCGGGACCGATCCGCGGGAGGCGGCGGCGACGGTGGTGGGGGAGCTGGGGCAGCTGCCGCACCTGGTCGAGCTGCCCGCGCGCGGTGTGGGCGCGGATATGGTCGGCCGGGTCTCGGGCCTGCTGGTGGACATGCAGTTCGACAGCACCACCCGCGGCTACCGGCTGGCCGCGCGCCCGGGCGCGGTGGCGCGACGGGCACACGATCTGCTGCGGACCGACCTGGACGCGCTCGAAGAGGCGTGGGAGACCGGCGGTTTCGCGGGTTCCGGGCATCCGGTGAAGGTGCAGGTGGCCGGTCCGCTGTCGGTGGCGGCGGAGGCCGAGTTGCCGCACGGGCACCGCATCCTCACCGATTCCGGTGCGCTGCGCGATCTTTCGGAGTCGCTGGCCGAGGGCGTCGCGAATCACGTTGCCGAGGTGGGCAAACGGCTGGGCGCGCAAGTGGTACTTCAGCTCGACGAGCCGGATCTGACGACCGTACTCGACGGCACCCTGAAGGGGGTGAGCGTGCTGAACACCGTGCGCGCCATGCCCGAGCCCGAGGCGCTGCATGTGCTGGACACCTTCATCGGCAGCCAATCGGTGCCCGTGCTGGTGCACACCTGCGCCGACAAACCGGCCCTGCGTTTCCTGCGTAAGAGTTCGGCCGCCGCGGTCAGCTTCGACCTGGCCACCATCGGCACCTCCGACCTCGACGGCATCGGCGAATTGCTCGACGGCGGAAAGCATCTGGTCCTCGGTCTGGTGCCGACCGCCCCGCCCGTGAAGCCGGTCACCTGGCGTGAGATCGCCGAACCCGGTGTGCGGCTGCTGGATCGGCTCGGATTCCCGCGTCGCTTGCTGGCCGAACAGGTGCTGGTCTCCCCGGCGTGCGGGCTGGCCGGTGCGCCGTTGGCGTGGGCGCGCCAGGCGCTGAGCCTGGCCGCCGAGACCGCGCGCGCCTACGCGGAGGATCCGGAGTCGCTCGACTTCGAGTGAGTCCTGGATTCGCCTGCGCGGCAGGCGGATTCACATCCGGTCGAGAATGCTCAAGGCGATGGCGACCGAGGCCGCATTACTCTCCTCGTCCGAGAGCGGCAGGTCGCCCATCATCGACAGGCTCCAGCTGATCGCCAGCAACGCCTGGCGGGCGTGGAAGGCGGCCAGCGGTTCGGTGCTGGGCGCGGTCATCAGGTCGGCCAGTACCCGAAACTGGTAGCGCAGGCTGGTGCCGAAACCGAGATCGCGGAACGCGGGCTGGTTCTCGTGCCAGAACCGGATCATGTCCTTGCCGAGCCCGTGCAGCAGATCCCCGTAGCGAATCACGATCTCGCGGGCGCGTTCCGGCCCGGGCGGCGTGGCCTCGGCCCAGCGCACGATCTCGTCGACGCCGCCGCGCAGATCCTCCGACAGGCTCGCGACGATGTCTTCCTTGGTCCGGAAGTGGTAGTACAGCGCGGCTTTCGTGACGCCCAGGCGTTCGGCGATCTCCCGCAGCGAGGTCTTGTCGTAGCCGCGTTCGGAGAACAGTTCCATGGCGACGGACCGGATCCGCTCGCGTGTGTCACTGCGACGCCCGTCCATCGATTCCCTTCGCACTGGTTCACTCAACTGCCTTGACGACCGGCAAGTAAGCAGCCTACCGTCTGTCTCACCGGTAGATACCTAGCCGGGCGGCAAGTTAATTGCACTGGGGAGCAAGCATGGCCGAAACAATGAAAGTGCCGGTCGACGGCGTCGCCGTGACCGCGATCGGGGTCGCCGTCATCCGAGCCCGGGAGAACGAGCGCGCGGATCGGCTCTACGCCGACCCGCTGGCGCAAGCCTTCGTCACCGCCGCACGGGCGGGCTTCGACGAGCAGCGCTGGGCGCGGTTGGAGAAGCTCGCCGATCAGTTCTACGACGGCAGAACCATCGGTGTCCGACTGGTCGACGAGCGTTTCGAGGCGGCCGTCGCGGCGGGCTGCCGCCAAATCGTCCTGCTCGGAGCGGGTTTGGACACCCGCGCCTACCGGATGAACCTCCCGGCGGACATCACCGTCTTCGAGATCGACCTACCCGAACTCTTCGATTTCAAGGAGCCCGTCCTGGCGGCGACGGGAGCGACGCCGACGTGCCCGCCCGTATCGGCCAGCCCCGCGACAATCCCGGTCGCCCAGGCGATTCCGGCCACCCCGCCGCCCCCGATGACCAACGCGCGTTCGGTCGCCATA
>NZ_JBSGBY010000685.1:0-4231 GCF_053601505.1 Nocardia sp. NPDC004722 | reverse complement strand
ACGCCCGCCTCCGGCGGTCCCACACCGGCACATTCGCCCGACGCAACGCCCCCGGCTGCGGAGCCCGGCCCGCGCCCAGCGCACTGTCGAGTTCCGCGGTCGAGGCCACGTCGATCCCCACCCCGGCCGCCGCCGCGGTCACCACGAACGCCCGCGACTGATTCACCTTGTGCGCGTAGCAGATGCGGAATCCCGGCACCCGCGCCGCCAGCACGGCCCGCAACCCCTCCAGGTTCTCCGCGAACACCTGCGGGAACACCAGATGCGCCGGGGATCCGAACTCGGCCATAGCCGCTTCGACCGCGCCCGGCGCCGCCAGGAACGCCCGCACCAGCGCATGCATCTTCGCCGGAAGCCCCGGCGGCGCGGCAGCCGTCATACCGCGGTTTCGCTGGCCGCCGCCGCGGGCGTGACCAGGGTCGGATTGTAGCCGCCGTCGCGCAACGCCTCGAAGGCGCGATGGCGGTTGCGGGGACTGCGGAAATCGGCGATCACCCGTTTGCTGACCAGATCGACCTCGGTGACGTCGATGCTCATCGACTCCAGCACCCCGGTGATGGTGCGCACGCAATGCTTGCACGTCATGTCGGGCACGTAGAACACCCGATCCTCGGTGCCGAGTTCGGCGGTCTCCGAACCGGTCTCGGCCGCCACCTCCGCGACGGTGACCCGCTCCACGATCCGGGTGAACAGGTCGGTGAACTTGTCGATGACCAGCGGCAGGATGCTGTAGTGCGCGCCGTCGAGCTGATGCGGCATGGCCGCCAGGCACGCCGGGCGGGTGCCCGGCGGCAGCAGCGCGTACTGCCGCGAGATCAGATCCAGGTCGTCGTGATACTTGGCGATCGCCTCGGGCACGCTCAAACCCTCGACATGGGTGGCGCGGCGCATGACCCGGTGCGCGTCCTCGATGGTCATATCCTTCATGGCGCGCAGGGTCGCGACCGTCTCGGCCGAATACCGCACGGTCCCATCGGGTTGGGTGGCCAGCGTGACCGCGATCATGCCGCGCCGGTAACTCGAGGCCTGCAACTCCCAGAACCAGCGGGTGGCCACCGCCGAATAGATGCCCGAATCCTTCATCCCGACCGCGAATTCCGCCGGACTGCGATACGGCGTCCACCGCGCCAGCAGCGCGTGCTGAGCCAGCGCGCGACCCGCCGCCTCGATGCCGACCTTGAAGATCTCGAACGGCTCGTGATCGGTGGTGGTGCCCTCGAGCACCGCCTCCTCACGCGGGGTCAGCTCCGACATGCGCTGCGCCAGCGCGGTATCGGCCTGCAACGCGTGCCACAGCGTCAGCACCGTCTCGCGCATGGCGATCGGCATGATCGGGCCCAGCCCGCCGCTGCGGAAATGACCGGTATTGGGGATGCCGTCGCTGTCGGTCCAGGCGATGCGATGGGTGGCGCTGGTGACCTGATCGGCACGACAGGGCCGCATGAACCGCTCCAGATACAGCCGCTGCGACAGATTCAGGTGCGAGCCCGGCTCCGGTTGCAGTGCCGCGCACGTGTATTCGATGCGCCGCGGCGGCGGCAGCACCGGCGGCGCACCCAGCCCGGGGCGGGCCAGCACGGCCAGCACCCGGGACGCGGCGCGCCGGTCGTAGCGGGGTTCGGGACCGGTGGTTGTCAAGAGACCTCCTCGGCAATCGTGGCGACACACTCGGTGAACCGGTCGATCTCGTCGAAGGTGGTGTAGAGGTGGGTCGACACCCGCACCGAATCCTCATCGGCGAGCGTCTCGTTCGGCAGGTGCGCCGCGGGCACGCAGTGCGCGCCGGTGCGGACCAGAAACCCCAGCTCGCTCAGCACGAAACCCAGATCGGTGGCGCTGATCCCCGCCAGCGTGAACGACACGATCCCGTAGCCGGTCTCGCACGGCGCGTAGGCGGGTCCGGGCAGGAACTCCAGCCCCGTGATCGGGCGCAGCCCCGCGATGAGCCGCTGCGTCAACGCCCGATTGTGCGCGGTGATGGCGTCGACACCCACCTCATGCAGCACCTCGAGAGCCGCGCCGAGGGCGAGCATGCCGGGGATATTGTGGGTGCCGCCCTCCAACAGTTGCGGCATCGGCCCCGCCACCAGCCCCGAATCATCCAGTGCCACCGCCGAATTCCCGCCGGGCAGGAACGGGGCGAGCTCACCGTGACGCCGCCGGCGGCAGTATAGCACCCCGGTGCCGGGCGCCCCGAACATCTTGTGCGCGGAGAACACCGCGAAATCCGCGCCCAACTCCTCGACATCGACGCGCAGATGCCCGCCGGACTGGCTGCAATCGAAACACAACGCGATCGCCGGATCGATCCGCCCGCGCAACTCCTCGAGGGTATTGAGCGCCCCGAACACGTGATGCAGATGGCTCACGGTGATCAATCGGGTCCGCGCGGTGACGCGCGCGGCGATATCGTCGGTATCGGCCTCACCCAGCGCCGTCACCCGATACGGCACCAGGGTGATGCTGCGCCCGAACCGCGTCAGCAGCTGCCGCAACTGCAGCCACGGATACACATTCGACGCGTGATCGCGTGGGCTGTACAGGATTTCGTCACCGTCGGCAAGATTCGTCAGCGCCCACGACAGTGCCACCGCGTTCAACCCGGCCGTCGCCCCGCCGGTGAACACCACTTCATCCGGTGCGGCCCCGATGAATTCGGCCATCGCCGCGCGCACCTCCTCGATGCGGCGAGTCAGGTTCGACGCCCACGGATACGTGCCGCGCCCTGCATTGGCGGTGCGCGCGCTGTGGTACTCGTGCACCGCGCTGATCACCGGCAGTGGTTTCTGGGTGGTGGACGCCGAATCCAGGTACACCTCCGAGGCGCCGTCCAATGCGGGAAACAGCGTGCGCGCGGCCGCGGACATCGGTATGTGGGTGGTTGCCTCGGCAGCATCGGACAGCGCGGCGGCACCTGTCGGCAAGGCAGCGCTACCCGCCACGGGCTCAGCGCCATCCGACACAGATACGACGCCGCTCGACGCTGAGATGGGGCTACTCGACCCTGACACCGTATCGACCGTCGCGGGTGGGGCGTCGGTGGACGCCGGTGCAGCGGCCGATGACGCTGGTGCGGAGGCGCGCACCGGTGCCTCCCTCCGAAGAGTTCGCGCTGGACCTCACCAACGATACGCACAAATACCGCGACCCTCGAAGGTTCTCGCGGGCAACCGCTTTCGTCGGTACGCCTTCGTTACCGGTGAGCGAACGGCAGGCGCGGCCGCACCCGCCTCACCCGGGTCAGCGGAACCGATCGGGATTCAGCCCGGTGCGCATCGCCGACCGCAGGTTGTCCAACGTCGTGCGAAACGGCTCGTGGACAGCCACCCATTCCGGCGATCCGACACCCGGATTGCCGACGGTCACCGCGGTCGTGGTGAGAATCAGGCGCATCGCGTTCAACGCGTCGTACGCCGCTTCCGCCGCTTCGCTGACTTCCCGCGGGGCGACGAGTTCGAGCTCGAACCGCGCCGCGACCAACTGATGAGCGCGAAACGCGGCGGTGGCGTCCGCGGACGCCACGGGAGTCAACTGACTCATGGCCAGCGCCTGCACGGCACTGTCGGTCTTGATCAGCGCTTCGAGATACTTCGCATACACGCCACGCTGTGCGTCCTGGAATCGCTGCGAGCGTTCGCGACGAGCCCGGATCGCATCCACCAGCAAGGTGGTTCCCGCGCCGACCGCCGCACCACTGAGCGTCCCGACCACCGCAACCCACTCCATCGCCACACCGCAGACGGTATCGGAGACCGTCGAGCGCAACACGCCGAAAAGCAGGGATGTGCAACAAGATTGGAATCAGTCGGCACGGTGTCGCGTTCCGGCCAGCGGCGGGAACGATCAGCGTTCGGGGCCGCCCGGGTTGCACATGGCGGCGACGGTGGCGTCGTAGCCGACGGCGGGACGCCAGGGTTCGATGTTCCAGCTCGGTTTGTCGGGGGCGACCACGCGCGCCCATTCCCAGTGGCAGCGGAATTGGTCGTACATGCCGGGGGTGTCGGCGTCGGGGGCGGCGGTGAGCACCTCTTGCCAAGCGCGGCCGAGAGCGGCGGGGAACTTGTCGGTGCGCCCGGCCTGGGTCGGGTAGATGTGCAGGCGGCGGCCGTCGAGGTCGTCGGTCCACTCGGTGTGGTCGATCAGCGATTGGTCCGGGTACGGGTCTGCCGTCGCTGACGAGCCTGTTCGCCGGTTCCTCGGCCATCGATCTGGACGGTGCGATCGCGCTCGC
>NZ_JBSGBY010000684.1:0-4247 GCF_053601505.1 Nocardia sp. NPDC004722 | reverse complement strand
CGGTGCCCGCGGAACCGACCGCCGAGCCGACGCCCGCCGAACCCGCACCGGTGGAGCCGCCCAACGCGGAACCCAGTCCGGCGGAACCGATTCCGGCGGAACCGATGGCGGCCGAGCCGGTGCACAGTCCGGCCAGCCCGGCGGAACCGACGGCGGCGGAGCCCACCGCGGCCGAACCCGTTGCCGCCGAACCTGTTCCGAGCAGCAAACCAAGCAGTGCCGAACCCGTGCCGACGCCCGCGGATCCCACGCCCGCCGAACCCAGGCCCAGCACCGAGCCGGTGCCCAATCCGGCGGAACCGACAGCGGCGGAACCCGTTCCGAGGGCGGCCGAACCGGTCGCCCCCAAGGCCGAACCGGTGCCGACGGCGGCAGAGCCCAATGCCGCACCGGCGGAACCGGTTACCGCGGAGCCGGTGCCCAGGGCGGCGGAGCCGGTACCGCCGACGGCCGAGCCGACTCCGGCCGAACCGACCGCGGCCGAGCCGACTCCGGCGGAACCGACGGCGGCGGAGCCCGATCCGAGGGCGAGCAGAATGGACAGCAGATCCTGGGGCCCGGCCACCGGGGTGGCGGCCTGCGCGTCGATCGATTGCGGAGTAGAAACCGGCTGGCCGGGATCTTGTCCGGCGGGCACGGGATCGAGCGGGATGCCGCCCGGCTGCGCGTCGGCAACCGCGGGCCCGAGCAGCGCCGAACCGGCGACAGCCGCGATCACTGCCACCAGGCGCATTGCACGATCGACGATCATGCGACAGCCATCCCCTCATCGATACCGCGCGCACTTGGCTTTGTTCTCCGCGCCATAGGCACGGAATCTCGATCCGCACCAGGCAGATCGAGACGGGGTCGAGCTCACTGCCGCCCCGATTGCCGGACCTTTGCGGAACGCGGCCATCGTAACGGCCACCACGACGTTTCGCACAAGTCCCGAACGCATTAGGGGTGCTCACAAACCGTACGCCTGCACAACCCCCTACGTACTCAATATCCCCAAGCACCCCAGCGACATTGGCCCGACCAGGCAATACGCCCGACCTCACAATCACGATCCCCCGACTGTGAGCTCCAACACCCTTGCGTCACACTGAAAAATCGGACCAAACGGTCAGCAATCTTTCGCCCTTTGCTGAAAACACAATCGCCGGTACCCCCTGACGGGGTACCGGCGATGCGATGGTTCGAGTGATACGGCCTACGCGCCGTAGACCGGCTCCGGGGTGGTGGCCTTGGACAGCAGGTCGCGCACGACCGGGCCCAGCTCGGCCGGTTCCCAGCGGGCCCCGCGGTCGATGGAGACGCCGTGCCGCCAGCCGTCGGCGACGGTGACCTTGCCGCCCTCGACCTCGAACATGCGGCCGGTGACACCGGCGGAGTCGGCGCTGCCCAGCCAGACCACCAGCGGGGACACGTTTTCCGGGGCCATGGCGTCGAAGCCGTCCTCGGGGGCGGCCATCATGTCGGCGAAGACGGTCTCGGTCATGCGGGTGCGCGCGGCCGGGGCGATGGCGTTCACGGTGATGCCGTAACGCGCGAATTCGGCGGAGGCGGTGAGGGTCAGGCCCGCGATGCCGGACTTGGCGGCGGAGTAGTTACCCTGGCCGACCGAGCCCAGCAGGCCCGCGCCGGAGCTGGTGTTGATGATGCGGGCGTCGGGGGTGCGACCCGCCTTGGCCTCGTTGCGCCAGTACTCGGCGGCGTGCCGCATGGGGGCGAAGTGGCCCTTGAGGTGCACCTTGATGACGGCGTCCCACTCGTCCTCGCCGAGGTTGACCAGCATCCGGTCGCGCACGATGCCCGCATTGTTGACCAGCACGTCCAGGCGGCCGAAGGTTTCGACGGCGGTGGCGATCAGGCGGCGCGCGCCCTCCCAGTCGGAGATGTCGTCGCCGTTCACGACCGCGTCGCTGCCGAGGGCCTTGATCTCCTCGACGACCTGGGCGGCCGGGGAATCCGGGCTGGGCGCGCCGTCGAGCTCGGCACCGATGTCGTTGACCACGACCTTGGCACCGGCGGCGGCGAAGGCGAGGGCGTGCGCGCGGCCGATGCCGCGACCCGCTCCGGTCACGATGACGACGCGGCCGTCGCAGATCTTGTTGTCGGTCATATCGATTACCTCTTCGTTTCTAGTGGCCGGAGACGGCGGGGACGTCTGCGGTGGATGCTTCGAGGAAGGCGGGCTTCTCGCCGCCGCCATGCACGAGCAGCTGACTGCCGGTGACATAGGCGGCCAACGGCGAAGCCAGGAACGCGGCGGTGCGGCCGATGTCTTCGGGGGTTGCCATGCGGCCCATGGGAACAGTGCGGCTGACCGCGGCGATGCCGTCCTCGTCGCCGTAGTGCAGGTGCGAGGACTCGGTGTTGACCAGGCCGCAGATCACGGAGTTCATCCGGACCTTGGGAGCCCACTCGACGGCGAGCGACGAGACCAGGCTGTCCACACCGGCTTTGGCGGCACCGTAGGCGGCGGTGCCGGGAGACGGCCGATGCCCGGAGACGCTGGAGATCATCACGATCGATCCGCCGGTGTCCTGCTTCTGCATGACCTCGTTGGCCACCTGCGAAACCAGCAGCGGCGCGAGCAGATTCAGCTGCACGATCTTCGAATGGAAGTTGGCGCTGGCGTCGGCGGCCAGGGCGAAAGGCGCGCCACCGGCATTGTTCACCACGGTGTCGAGCCGCCCGTACTTCGCCACGATTTGATCGATCAGGCCGCGCACCGAATCCACATCGCGCACATCGCACGGCAGGAAGTCGATCTCGCGTCCATTGCTCTCGACGGGCGTATCCGCGGGCCGCCGCGCGCAGGCCACGACGGTCGCGCCCGCGTCCAGGAAGACCCGGCTGATACCGGCTCCGACGCCGCGCACGCCGCCGGTGACCAGGACGACCGAGCCGGACAGGTTTACTTCGATTCCCACCGTGCTAACCTACCAAGCACTTGCTTGTTTTGCCAACGATGGGCTCCAACCAAAGGACATGCGATGGGGATCAACCGTCACACCGAAACCGAGGGCGTCGAAGTCGTCACTGTCGACTACCCCAAGGTCAACGCACTGCCCTCCGACGGCTGGTTCGCCCTGGCCGACGCCATCACCCAGGCCGGGAAGAACCCGGAGACCCGGGTCGTCGTCCTGCGCGCCGAGGGCCGCGGCTTCAACGCCGGCGTGGATATCAAGGAGATGAACGCCGACACCGGCCACACCGCCCTGATCCGCGCCAACCACGGTTGTTTCGCCGCCTTCGCCGCGGTCTACGACTGCGAGGTCCCGGTGGTCACCGCCGTGAACGGCTTCTGCCTGGGCGGCGGCATCGGCCTGGTCGGCAACTCCGACGTCATCGTGGCTTCCGACGACGCGACCTTCGGCCTCCCCGAGGTCGACCGCGGCGCGCTCGGTGCGGCCACCCACCTGGCCCGACTGGTCCCCCAACACCTGATGCGGACCATGTTCTACACCGCGGGCACCCTCACCGCGCAGCAGCTGCACCACTACGGCTCGGTGTTCAAGGTGGTCCCGCGGGCCGAACTCGACGCCGCCGCAATGGAAGTCGCCAAGAACATCGCCAACAAGGACGGCCGCGTCATCCGCGCCGCCAAGAAGGCGCTCAACGGCATCGACGTGCAGGACGTGCACCGCTCCTACCGCTTCGAGCAGGGCTTCACCATGGAGCTCAACCTCGCGGGCGTGGCCGACGAGATCCGGGCGCGCTTCGACGACGACCTGGCCGCGCAGAAGAAGGGGAAGTAAAGCCATGCGCGACAAGCGAATGAGCCTCGACGAGGTCGTCGGTGAGCTCAGCAGCGGAATGACCATCGGCATCGGCGGCTGGGGTTCGCGGCGCAAGCCGATGGCCTTCGTGCGCGCGATCCTGCGGTCGGACATCAAGGATCTGACCGTCGTCACCTACGGCGGACCGGACCTCGGCCTGCTGTGCTCGGCGGGCAAGGTGCGCAAGGCGTACTACGGCTTCGTGTCCTTGGACTCCGCGCCGTTCTACGATCCGTGGTTCGCCAAGGCTCGCACCGAGGGCGCGATCACCGTGCGCGAGATGGACGAGGGCATGGTCAAGTGCGGTCTGCAGGCCGCCGGTGCGCGCCTGCCGTTCCTGCCGATCCGGGCGGGACTGGGTTCGTCCGTGGTCGATTTCTGGGAGGGCGAGCTGAAAACCGTTCAGTCGCCTTACGAGACCGACGGCAAGACCGAGACCCTCATCGCCTTGCCGGCGCTGAATCTCGACGCCGCGTT
>NZ_JBSGBY010000683.1:0-4252 GCF_053601505.1 Nocardia sp. NPDC004722 | reverse complement strand
GCCCCAGGTGTCGAAGACACCGCCGGGCATGAAGACCGGGGCGGGCACCTCGACGCAACCCTCGAACGCGAGCGCCTTGCTCACCGCGCGGCGGCGACGCTGCTCGGCGGTCAGGCCGCGACCCGCGGGGGCGGTGGGCAGCACCGACGGGATCTTGTCCAGACCCTCCAGGCGCAGCACCTCCTCGACCAGGTCGGCGGGCTGGGTGAGGTCGGGACGCCAGCTCGGCGGGGTGACCACCAGCTGACCGTGACCGGCCTCGCTGACACCCACCTCGATCGAGCAACCCACCTGCTGCAGACGGCGGGTGGCCGCACCCGGCGCGTAGTGCACGCCCGCGGTGCGGTCGGCCAGGTCGATGTTCATGGCGATCGGCTGCACGGCCGGGGTCGGCACGCGCACGTCGGTCAGCACGGATTCGACCGTGCCACCGGCGATCTCGGCCAGCAGGGTGGCGGCGCGATCCAGCGCGGCGATGTTCAGCTCGGGATCCACGACCCGCTCGAAGCGGCGGCTGGCCTCGGAGCCGAGCTTGTGGCGGCGTGCGGTGCGCGCCACGGCCACCGGATTCCAGGTGGCGGCCTCGAGCAGGATATCGGTCGAGGAGTCGGAGACCTCGGTGCTCGCGCCGCCCATGATGCCCGCCAGCGAGATGACGCCGCTGTTGTCGGCGATCACCACATCCTCGGCGTCGAGGGTGCGTTCGGTCTCGTCGAGGGTGCGCAGTGTCTCGCCCTTGTGCGCGCGGCGCACCACGAAACCGCCCTGCACCTTCGCGGCGTCGAAGGCGTGCAGCGGCTGGCCGAGCTCGAGCATCACATAGTTGGTGACGTCCACGGCCGGGGAGATCGGGCGCACGCCCGACAGCAGCAGGCGACGCTGCAACCACCACGGGCTCACGGCCTTCGGGTTGATCCCGGTCACCCGGCGCACCGCGAAACGCGTGCACAGGGATTCGGGTTCGAGCTTCACCGACCAGGCTTCGGTCTCGTCGTCGGGCAGCAGCCGCACGGCGGGATCGCTGTACTCCAGGTCGAAGCCGCAGGCCAGTTCCCGCGCCAGGCCGCGCGCCGAGAACGCGTAGCCGCGGTCCGGCGTGATCGCGAGCTCGATGACCGTATCGTCCAGGCCCAGCAGCACATTGGCGTCCGCGCCCGGCTCGGCGGTGCCGGGCTCCAGCACCAGGATGCCGCTGTGGTCCTTGCCGATGCCGAGCTCGGCGACCGAGCAGATCATGCCGTTGCTGGTGTGCCCGTAGGTCTTCCGCGACGAGATCTTGAAACCGCCGGGCAGCACACCGCCCGGCAGCACCACGACGACCAGGTCACCGACGGCGAAATTCCGTGCGCCGCAGACGATCTCCTGCAGCTCCGGATTGCCGACGTCGACCTTGCAGAAGCGGATCGGCTTCTTGAACTCGGTCAGCTCGGTGATCTCGGCGACCCGGCCGACCACCAGCGGGTGCTCGATGTCACCGCCGATGGCCTCGAGCGGGTCGACCTCTTCGACTTCCAGACCGACCCGGACGAACCCCGCGTCGAGTTCCTCGGCCGTCACCGACCACCCGGGGGTGGTCCGCTGCAGGATGTCTGTCAGCCAGGACTGCGCTACTCGCACTTGACGTTTCGCTTCCTTGTATCGGGGGTCAGGTCAGGACTGGATGCCGAACGGCACCGTGAAACGCACATCGCCCTCGACGATGTCGCGCATATCCGGCAGGCCGTTGCGGAACTGCAGCGTCCGCTCCAGACCCATGCCGAACGCGAAGCCGCTGTACACCGCGGGATCGATACCGCTGGCGATGAGCACCTTCGGGTTCACCATGCCGCAGCCGCCCCACTCGACCCAGCCGGGGCCGCCCTTCTTGTCCTCGAACCACACGTCCACCTCGGCGGACGGCTCGGTGAAGGGGAAGAAGCTGGGCCGCATGCGCGTGGTGGTGTTCGGACCGAACAGCGCCCGCGCGAAACCGTCCAGGGTGCCCTTGAGATGCGCCATGGTCAGGCCCTTGTCGACGGCCAGACCCTCGATCTGCGAGAACACCGGGGTGTGGGTCGCGTCCAGCTCATCGGTGCGGAACGTCCGGCCCGGGCACACCACGTAGATCGGCAGCTCACGAGACAGCATCGAGCGCACCTGAACCGGGGAGGTGTGCGTGCGGAGCACCTGCCGCGAACCCTCCGGCGCGATGTGGAAGGTGTCCTGCATGGTGCGGGCCGGATGGTCCGGCAGGAAGTTGAGGGCGTCGAAGTTGAAGTGCTCGGTCTCGACCTCGGGACCCTCGGCGACCTCCCAGCCCATGGCCACGAACACGTCCGCGACCCGCTCCGACAGCACCGAGATCGGGTGCCGGGCACCGGCGGCGTGCCGGCGGGCGGGCAGCGTCACGTCGATGGTCTCCGCGACCAGGACCGCGGCGTCGCGCTCGGCGAGCAGTTCGGCCTGGCGGGCCTCGAACGCGCTCGACACGCGACCGCGGGCCACGTTCACGCGCTTGCCCGCCTCGGCCTTCTCTTCCTTGGCGAGGGTGCCCAGCGAGCGCTGTGCCAGCGAGATCGGCGACTTGCCGCCCATGTACTCGGTCTTGGCGGCCGCCAGCTCGTCCAGGGTGGCGGCCGAGGCGAACGCCTTCTCAGCAGCTTCCGCGGCAGCGGAGAGCGATTCCTCGCTCAACGCGGCGTTCTGCTCGGCACTGTTGTCATCGGCCACGATGGTTCGTCACTCCCCATACTGGTTACGAGTCGGCGGACATTCCCACCCATTCTTGCTGGTGGCATCGTAATCCTTGTAATCAGCCCACCTCACCTGGATTTCCGCAGCTCGAGCTGGCCCTGCCGGTGTGGCGGGGGCCACTGCGGTGGTACGAATGGACGTGTGAAGTCCCGTCCGCTGACCCTCATCGACGACACCGACCACCTCACCGAGTACGGCGCGGCGATGACACGCATGCAGGAAATGTGGGAGCAACGCGTCGCCGACGAACGCCCCGACACCCTGTGGCTGCTCACCCACGAACAGACCTTCACCATCGGCAGGCGCACCCCCGAGGAACACCTCCCCGCCCCCGAGGCGAACATCCCGGTGTTCACCACCAACCGCGGCGGCCAACTCACCTACCACGCCCCCGGCCAACTCGTCGGCTACCTCATCGCCCGCCTGCAACCCGGCGAGGGCGTCGTCGACCTCATCCGTGACGTCGAACACCGAATCGTCGCCGTCCTGGCCGAATTGGGCATCCCCGCCGAACGCCGCGACACCCCGAAGGGTTCCGAACTCCTCACCGGCGTCTGGACCCGCGACACCGGCCGCAAGATCACCTCCATCGGCATGCGCGTAGGCCGCAACGTCTCCACCCACGGCTTCGCCCTCAACGTCACCGGCGACCTCACCCCCTGGAAACTCGCCATCGCCTGCGGCCTCCCCGACGTCGACATGACCTCCGTCGAACGCGAACTCGGCGGTGCACCCGCACCCACCATGCCCGAGGTGGTCGCCACTGTCGCCAAGGTTTTCGAAGCCACCGCTACACCGGTTCTACCCGCCTGATCTGCACGCGCCGGACGGCATACGTGCGGCAGCAGGTCAGCACACCTGCGGTGATGATGCCTCCGAACAGTCCTTCGAGGATGCCGAGCACGAGATTGTGATGGACGAGCCATCCCCGCAGCACGCCCATGAGCGCGGCCCAGAAGTAGCAGTGCAGGAACAGCGAGCCGTATTTCGTTGTGCCGGTGGACATATCGATTACCCCCTCAGACGCGTTCCGCCCCTTCCGGACAATTCCGGAAGGGGCGGAACGCGGTTCGTGCTGGCGTAACTCTCGCACACGCGGCTGATCAGTGCGCGGCGACCAGCACGCCATCGGCGAGCCGCTCAGCGGTGGCTTTGCGGCCGGGCAGGAGCACTGCGATCAAGGCGCCGACCGCGACGACCGCGGCGCCGACCTTGACTGCCGGGATGAGGCCGTCGACGTAGTCCTGCGGGCTCACATAGGAGCCGTGGGAGGCGAAGACCGAGGCCAGGACTGCGACGCCGAGGGCTACGCCGACCTCACGGATGGTGTTGTTGGCACCGGAGGCCATGCCGCGGTCGTCGGGTGCCGCGCTGGCCATCACTGCGGTGGCGGACGGCGCGAAGGTCAGGCCCATGCCGATGCCGCCCAGGATGAACGGCAGCACCAGGGAGCTGTAGGCGGAGTGGACGCCGGTGACCATCGCCATCCAGTAGAGGGCGATCGCGAGCAGGGCCTGGC
>NZ_JBSGBY010000682.1:0-4270 GCF_053601505.1 Nocardia sp. NPDC004722 | reverse complement strand
GGCTAGCCCTGGGCAGCCTTCTCGAGGGCGCGAATCTGGCCCTGCGCCTTGGCCAGTGCGGCCGGGCTCGCATCGGCATCGGCGAGAACGGCCTTGGCGGCCGCCTCGTCGATGTCGAAGGCGAATTCGGCCGACTCGGCCAGCACGCGCACCGAAGTGGCGGTGACCGAGAAGAACCCGCCGTGCACGGCGGCGACGATGCGCTCGTCGTCGTCGGACACGATGGTCACGGTGCCGCCCTCGACCAGCTGGCCGAGCAGCGGCTCGTGACCGGCAAGGATGCCGATCTCACCTTCGGTGGTCTGGGCCGAGACGAAGGACGCCCGGCCCGACCACACCAGTCGCTCGACGGCGACCAGATCAACGGACATGTCAGCCATGGGTGACTACTTTCCGGCGATCTTCTTCGCAGCGGCCTCGACGTCGTCCAGGCCACCGCAGGAGTTGAACGCCTGCTCCGGCAGGTGGTCGAACTCGCCCTTGCAGACGCGATCGAAGTCGTCGATGGTCTGCTCCAGCGGAACGACGGAACCTTCCTGGCCGGTGAACTTCTCGGCGACGATGAAGTTCTGGCCCAGGAACTTCTCCAGGCGACGGGCGCGACCGACGAGGACCTTGTCCTCTTCGGAGAGCTCGTCCATGCCGAGGATGGCGATGATGTCCTGAAGTTCCTTGTACTTCTGCAGGATTCGCTTGACCTCGTTGGCCACCCGGAAGTGCCGCTCGCCGACGATCGACGCCTCGAGGATACGAGAGGTCGACGACAGCGGGTCGACGGCCGGGTAGATGCCCTTCTGCGAAATCGGACGCGAGAGCTCGGTGGTGGCGTCCAAGTGCGCGAAGGTGGTGGCCGGCGCGGGGTCGGTGTAGTCGTCCGCGGGCACGTAGATCGCCTGCATCGAGGTGATCGAGCGGCCACGGGTCGAGGTGATGCGCTCCTGCAGCTGACCCATCTCGTCCGCCAGGGTCGGCTGGTAACCGACGGCCGAAGGCATACGACCCAGCAGGGTCGAGACCTCGGAACCGGCCTGGGTGAACCGGAAGATGTTGTCGATGAACAGCAGCACGTCCTGGTTCTGGACGTCGCGGAAGTACTCGGCCATGGTCAGGGCCGAGAGGGCGACGCGCATACGCGTGCCCGGCGGCTCGTCCATCTGGCCGAAGACGAGGGCGGTGTCCTGGAGGACGCCCATCTCTTCCATTTCGAGGTGGAGGTCGGTGCCCTCACGGGTGCGCTCACCGACGCCCGCGAACACGGACGTACCGGAGAACTCACGCGCGATACGGGTGATCATCTCCTGGATCAGCACGGTCTTGCCGACACCGGCACCACCGAACAGACCGATCTTGCCGCCCTTGACGTACGGGGTCAGCAGGTCGATGACCTTGATGCCGGTCTCGAGGATCTCGGTCTTGCCCTCGAGCTGGTCGAAGGCGGGCGGCTGGCGGTGGATGCCCCACTGCTCGCCGTCGCGGCCCAGACCCGGGGTGTCGAGGCAGTCGCCGAGGGCGTTGAACACGTGGCCCTTGACGACGTCACCGACGGGCACCGAGATCGGCTTGCCGGTGTCGCGCACCTCGGCGCCGCGGACCAGACCGTCGGTCGGCTGCATCGAGATGGTGCGAACGATGTTGTCGCCCAGGTGCTGCGCGACCTCGAGGGTCAGGGTCTTGGCCACCGACGCGAGCGCGATGTCGACGTTGAGGGCGTTGTACAGGTCGGGAATCGAACCGCGCGGGAACTCGACGTCCACGACGGGTCCGATGACGCGGGCGACACGGCCTGTGCCGACCCGAGTTTCAGTAGCTGCGGTCATTGGTTCTCTTCCTGGGCCTTAGTCGCGGTCCGAGCTCGACGCCAGTGCGTTGGCACCGCCGACGATTTCCGTGATTTCCTGCGTAATCTGCGCCTGGCGCAACGAGTTCGCGGTCCGGGTCAGCGAATTGACCAGGTCCGTGGCGTTATCCGTCGCGGCCTTCATGGCGGTGCGGCGCGCAGCCGACTCCGATGCCGCCGCTTCGAGCAGCGACGAGTAGATCCGAGTGTTGATGTACTTCGGCAGCAGCGCGCCCAGCAGGCGGTCCGCGTCCGGCTCGAACTCGTACTGGGGCGACAGCGTGGCCGACTCGGAGTCGGTGAAGCTGTCGGGGCCCAGGTCGAAGTTCTCATCCACGAAGGTCACCTGGATCGGGGCCAGGCGACGCACCTCGGGCTGCTGCGACAGCATCGACACGAAACGCGTGTAGACGATGTGCAGTTCGTCGACGCCGGCCATGGTGCCGACCCCGTTGGGGGTGGCGACCTCGCCGTCGGCGCCGGCCATGAATGCCTCCACCAGGTGGTTGCACGCGGCCGAGGCGTCCACGTAGTTGGGCTGCTGGGAGAAGCCCAGCCAGGACCCGTTCACCGTCCGCTTGCGGAAGGTGTAGTAGGTCAGGCCCTTCGCGCCCATCACGTACAGCACCGGCTCCTTGCCCTCGGAGCGCAGCGTGGCCATGAGCTCTTCCGCCTGCTTGAGGACGTTGGAGTTGTAGCCACCGCACATACCGCGGTCGGAGGTGATGACGAGAACGGCTGCACGACGCGGGTTCTCACGCTCGGTCAGCAGCGGGTGGCTGAGATTCCCGCTGGCGCTGGCCAATTCGGCCAGCACCTTGGTGATCTCCTCCGCGTAGGGCTTGGCGGCGGCAACGCGCGCCTGCGCCTTGCTGATTCGCGAGGTCGCGATCAGTTCCTGAGCCTTGGTGATCTTCTTGATCGAGCTCACGGAACGGATACGGGAGCGAAGTTCACGCACGCTTGGCATTAGCGGTCCACCCTCCCTTCATAAGTCGATTCGGTCATTCGCATGCTCGTCTTACTTCTCGACGTGCTTGCGGGTGACGGAAAGGGACTCGACCTCTTCGTGATCCAGCTTGTCGGCCTCGGCCTCGACGACACGCGAGCCGTCGGACGCCAGGAAGCCCAGCTTGAACTTGTCGGTCGCGGCCTTGATGGCATCGGCGGCCTCGCCGTCGAGCACCTTGGCGCCGCCCTGCAGGGCGTCGAAGGAGGACTGCACGGTGGCGTGCAGGTTCTCCAGCAGCTCGGCGTTGAAGCGACGGATGTCGCCGACCGGCACGGAGTCGTAGTAGCCGCCGTCGACCAGGTACAGCGAAACAACCTGGTCCTCAACGGAAACCGGGGCGTACTGGTCCTGCTTGAGCAGCTCGACCCAGCGCGCGCCACGCTCCAGCTGGGCCAGCGAGGCGGCGTCCAGGTCGGAGGCGAAGGCGGAGAACGCCTCGAGCTCACGGTAGGAGGCCAGCTCCAGACGCAGCGAACCGGAGACCTTCTTCATGGCCTTGGTCTGCGCGGCGCCACCGACTCGGGACACCGAGATACCGACGTTGATGGCCGGGCGGACACCCTTGTTGAAGAGGTCCGACTCCAGGAACACCTGGCCGTCGGTGATGGAGATGACGTTGGTCGGGATGAACGCCGAGACGTCGTTGGCCTTGGTCTCGATGATCGGCAGACCGGTCATCGAGCCCGCGCCCAGCGCGTCGGACAGCTTGGCGCAACGCTCCAGCAGACGCGAGTGCAGGTAGAAGACGTCACCCGGGTACGCCTCGCGGCCCGGCGGGCGACGCAGCAGCAGCGAGATGGCGCGGTAGGCCTCGGCCTGCTTGGACAGGTCGTCGAACACGATCAGGACG
This sequence comes from Nocardia sp. NPDC004722, assembly GCF_053601505.1. NCBI lineage: Bacteria > Bacillati > Actinomycetota > Actinomycetes > Mycobacteriales > Nocardiaceae > Nocardia > Nocardia sp. NPDC004722. The sequence goes on along the minus strand of NZ_JBSGBY010000682.1, from coordinate 571 downwards.
TGCTTGCCCTGGTACATCCAGTGCTGGCCGAGGGCCGAACCGGTGTACGGGGCCAGCCACTTGAAGCCGGCGGAGTCGGAGGCCGGGGCCGCGACGATGGTGGTGTACTCCATCGCGCCGTGCGCCTCGAGGGCCGACTTCACGCCCGCGATGGTGGAGCCCTTCTGGCCGATCGCGACGTAGATGCAGCGCACCTGCTTGGTCGGATCGCCGGTGGCCCAGTTGGCCTTCTGGTTGATGATCGCGTCGATGCAGACCGCGGTCTTGCCGGTCTTGCGGTCGCCGATGACCAGCTGACGCTGGCCGCGGCCGATGGCGGTCAGGGCGTCGATGGCGGTGATGCCGGTGGCCATCGGCTCGCCGACCGGCTGACGCTCCAGCACGGTGGCGGCCTGCAGCTCGAGCACGCGACGCTCGTCGGACTCGATCTCGCCGAGGCCGTCGATGGGCGCACCCAGCGGGTCGATGACGCGACCCAGGAACTTGTCACCCACGGGAACCGAGAGCACGTCGCCGGTGCGGCGGACCTGCTGGCCCTCTTCCAGGGTGTCGAACTCACCCAGGACGACGG
>NZ_JBSGBY010000681.1:0-4299 GCF_053601505.1 Nocardia sp. NPDC004722 | reverse complement strand
AGTAGATGCCGATCGGCTCGGTGGCCCGCACGGCGCTCGTCTGTGCGGCCAGGATCATGGCTATCGCGGCGACCAGCAGGCCGGTGTTCTTCATGTACTGCTGCAAGCCGTCTCGCCAATCGGGCACTCGCAGTAGTTTGATATCGGCCGACTGCCCGATCAGGTCCGGCAGATACTTCTCGCCGAGCAGCGAGACGAATCCGAACAGCACGAAGGCGGCCAGCAGCGCCAGCAGGCGGCGGGTGCGCACCCATCGGTACCACTCGACGCGGAAGACCGTGCGGTTCATGGCCGCTCCCCTATCGCGGTGAAGAACGCGTCCGTGAGGGTCGGCCGCGTGATCCGGATGTCCTCGATCTCCGCGCTGCGGGCGGCGGCCTCGGTCAGCGCGGGACCCCACCCCGGTGGTTCCGCCTCGATGACCCCGCCACCGGCCAGGGCGATCCGCAATGCGGGTTCGCTGGTGTGCGCGGCGAGGAAATCGGCTGTCGTGCCCGCGAATACGGCGCGCCCGCGGTGCAGCACCAGCAGCCGGTCGGCGAGGTCCTCGACATCGGCGAGCAGGTGGCTGGAGAACACGACCGTCATCCGCTCCCCCAGTTGCCGGATGAGCGCGAGCACGGCGGCCCGCCCTTCCGGATCCAGGGCACTGGTGGGTTCGTCGAGGATCAGCACCTCGGGTTCACGGACCAGTGCCGCGGCGATTCCCAAGCGCTGCAACATGCCCCGTGAGAAGCCGCCCGCGCGGCGGTGGGCGTGGCGTTCCAGATCGACCGCGACGAGCGCGGCATCGACCGTCCAGGAGCCCGGACCGCGGGCCGGTCCGATGGCGAGGGATTGTTCCAGCACTTCCCGGGCCGAGAGCCACGGCTCGAAACCCGGTGTGTCCGGGCAGTATCCGACCGCGCCCAGGCCGATCGGCACCCGGACCTCGCCCGCGCTCACCGCCTGCAATCCGAGCGCAGTGCGGATCAGCGTGGTCTTGCCCGCGCCGTTGAGCCCGATCAGTCCGATGACGCCGTGGCCGTCGATATTCCAGTCGACCTCGTCCAAGGCCAGGAAGTCGCCGAACCGCACGGACACGCCGGTGACCTCGACCGACGGCTCACTCACGGGCGAAGCCGGTGTCGCGCCCGATCACCAGGTAGACGATGCCGCCCAGCGGAATGCTGATCAGGCACACGATCGCCCACGCCCACTTCGGCAGGTACTTCACCCGCGTCCGAGCAATGTCGTACCAACAGAAACCCACGAACCCGACTGCCACCACGACCAACGGCACCAGCGCGGCGACCGGAATGTTCGACACCTGATTCCTCTCCGACGAACGATCCAGCGATTGTTATCACTATTGTGAACATTATCAAGGATGGAAGTAAAGCTGTTAGGGTCGATTCCGTGAACTCCGTCGAACTCCTGCTGCACCCGATCCGATTGCGGATCGTGCAGGCGTTTCTCGGCGACCGAACCCGGACCACGAACGAACTCAAGACCGAACTCGGCGACGTCCCCCCGGGCAGCCTCTACCGCCACGTCGCGAAACTCGTCGACGCACAGGTGCTCGAGGTGGTCACCGAGCGCCGCGTGCGCGGCACCGTCGAGCGCACCTACCGGCTGCGCCCCGCCGCCACCCACGTGGATCCCGACGCGCTCGCGCAGGCCAGCGTCGAGGATCAGCATCGCGCCTTCATGGCCTTCGTCGCCGGACTGGTCGCCGACTTCGACCGCTACCTCACCCGCGACGACATCGACTATGTCCGTGACGGTGTCGGCTACCGGATGGCCGGGTTGTGGCTCAACGAGGCCGAATTCGCGGAATTCGCCGCCGATCTGGGCCGGGTGGTCGCCGCCCGGATGGCGAACGCGCCCGCGCCCGACCGCACCCGGCGGCTGCTGCGCACGGTCGTGCTGCCCGACGATCCCACCCCCGGAAGCGAAACACGTTCCAGTTCGGCATAATCGCGTAGCTGTCTACGTGAGCAAAGGGGTATTCATGGCCGGCACATCGATCGGGGCGGTCCTGCGGGAACGGGTGGTCTATCCGGTTCGCACCGCTATCAGCACCGTGCGGGGGCTCGGAAACTTCACGCGCACCGGGCAATTCGGCGACGGCCGCGAAGCCGCCGTCCGCGATCACGTGATCGCGACCGCCGAGCGGGGCAATCCGCAGAGCGTGCTCGCGGCCATCGACACCTTCGCCCGCACCCGCAGCAACCTGGTGAACGTGGGCGACGAGAAGGGCCTGCTGCTGGATGCCGCGGTCCGGCGCGCGAATCCCACGCTGCTCCTGGAACTGGGCACCTATATCGGCTACAGCGCGGTCCGCACCGCGCACACCATGCCCGAGGGCGCACGGCTGATCTCGGTGGAGTTCAGTGCCGCCAATGCCGAGGTGGCCCGCGACATCATCGCGCACGCCGGACTGGCGGAGCGGGTGACGGTGGTGGTCGGCACCATCGGCGACGGCGGCGAGACCGTGCGGCGGCTCGGCGAGGAGCACGGAATCACCGCGGGGACGGTCGATTTCGTGTTCGTCGATCATGACAAGTCCGCGTACCTGGCGGACCTGAAGACCATTCTCGCGGCCGGATGGCTGCACGCCGGATCGCTGGTGGTCGCCGACAATATGCGCATCCCCGGCGCACCGGACTACCTGCGATACATGCGCGAGGCCGAGGGCACCACCTGGCGCACCATCGAACACGACACCCACATCGAGTACCAGACCCTGCTCAAGGACCGGGTACTCGAATCGGAATACCTGGGCTGAGAGCCCTTTTCGGGTCAGCGACGCCGCAGCGTGACGGGCAGATCGTCCTTCGGCAGCGGCGTCGCGCTCATATCCAGGGGCATGACGTAGTCCTGCGGAACCTCCCACTCGTAGCCGCGCAGCAGCTGGTGCACGATCGTCTTGATCTCGAGTCCCGCGAAATGCTGACCGATGCACTTGTGCGCGCCCGCCCCGAACGGGGCCCAGCCCACCCGGTGCGCCTTGTGCTCGGCACGTTCGTCGGAGAACCGTTCCGGATCGAATTCCTCCGGGCGTGACCACATGTCGGGGCGGCGGTGGTTGACGCTGATGGGCACCACCACGAACGAGCCCTTGGGCACGAAGTACCCGCACACCTCGGTGTCCTCCTGCACCGCGCGCGGGAAGATCTGCACCGGCGTGCACAGCCGGGTGGTCTCCTTGATGATCCAGTCGAGTTCGGTCAGCTCGGCCAGTTCGTCGTAGCCGAGTTCGAACGGCAGCTCCAGTGAGCGTTCCCGCGCCCGCTTCTGCCACTCCGGGTACTTCGCCAGGTTGTAGACGACTCCCGAGAGCGTGGTCGTGGTGGTGTCGTGCGCGGCGGCCAGCAGGAAGATCATGTGGTTGACGATGTCCTCGACGGTGAACCGATCCCCGTCCTCACCGGCGGCCTGACACAGCATCGACAGCAGGTCGGTGCCCGGTTTCGCGCGCGCGGCCACGATGCGCTCGGCCAGGAACGCCGCCATGGTCTTTCGCGCCCGCATGCCACGCCACCAGCGGTTACCCGGAACAGCGACGCGCACCATCGCGCCACCGGCCTGGAGGATGTCCATGGTGGCCCCGCAGATGCGCTCGGCCTCCGCGCGCGGCAGCCGCGCGCCCATGAAGACCTCCAGCACGATGTCGAGCGTCAGTCGTTGCAGGTGCTGGTGCATGAGCACCGGATTACCCTCGGCCACACCGCCTTCCGGCAGCGTGCGCAGGTGGCGGTCGGCGATCTCGCGCATATCCTTCAGATACGAGGTGAGCGCGGCGCGCCCGAAAGCCTGCTGCATGATCGCGCGGTGGCCGCGATGCTCCTCGAAGTCCAGCCGGACGAGACCGCGGTCGAAGAACGGGCCCTGCAAGGGAGTCCAGGCGGGACCGTTGGCGAACACCCGCTCCTTGTTCATCAGGATGCGCGCCGCCGCGTCGGGGCCGCCCGCGATGATCCACTTGTCGCCGAACATGTTCAGCACGTACACCGGCCCGTAGCTGGCCTCGTCCGCGAGGGCGGCCCCGGTGGGATCGCGCCGCTGCCGCAGCAGCTGGCTGATCCAGTTCGTCGTGGGCCCGCTGATGCGCTTCAGCTCACTGCCCGGCGGCGGTGCGGCGACGAATTGTGTTCTGGGCATGGACAACCCCTCCTGCAACTAGAACGCGTTGCAGAAAGCTAACCGCGCGGCGGCGCGGCGGATGTGCTGACGCCACTCGGTGAACTGTTCGCCCAGCACGGGCATCAGCTGTATCTGGTCGGCGGCAGCGTCCGCGACGCGGTGCTCGGGCGG
>NZ_JBSGBY010000680.1:0-4303 GCF_053601505.1 Nocardia sp. NPDC004722 | reverse complement strand
GATCACCCGGCTCGACGGTCACCTGGGCCTGCGCGGCGACGCGGAGCCGGTGGCGGCGCTGCTGGGCGGGCTCGGCGGGCTGGTGAAAACCCTGGCCGCGGAGCAGCCCGGGCTGTTCTGCCGCGCACTCGACATCGATCCCGCGGCGCTGCCGCACCGGTTGGCCGAGGTCGCGCTGGAAGAGCTCTGCGACGCCGCGATCGACACCGTCGAGGTCGGCGTGGACGCCGCGGGGGCTCGCCGCACCCCGGTGCCCAGCCGCTACGGTGCCGCCACGACCGTCGAGATCGTCCGCGCGGGAACCGACTTCGGTCCGTCGCTGCTGACCGAGGCGGACACCCTGGTGGTGACCGGCGGGGCCCGCGGCGTCACCGCGACCTGTGTGCTCGCCCTGGCCCGTACCAGCGCCTGCCGCTTCGTCCTGCTGGGCCGCACCGATCTGACGGCGGATCCGGAGTGGGCGACCGATATCGCCGACGCCGACCTCAAAGCGGCCGCGGTGCGAGCCCTTGCCGGTACCGGCCTCAAGCCGCGCGAGATCGACAACGCCTGCGGGCGTATCCGCGCGGTGCGCGAAATCCGTGCCACCCTGGCCGAACTCGGCGATCGAGCGGACTATCTGGCAGTCGACGCCACCGACACCGAGGCACTGACCGCCGCGCTCGCGCGCTGGCGAGACGGCGACGGGCTCTCTCCCACTGTCGGCACTGAGCGGCGCGGGCAGATCACGGGCGTCGTGCATGGGGCCGGAGTCCTTGCGGATTCACTGATTCCGGATAAGACGGCTGAATCGATCGGGCGGGTGCTCGGGCCCAAGCTGGCCGGGTTGGCGGCGGTGTTGGAGGCGGTCGGGGAGGTTCGGCATCTGGTGCTGTTCACCTCGGTAGCCGGACTGTTCGGCAATACCGGGCAGGGCGATTACGCGGCGGCCAACGAGGCTCTTACTCGGTTCGCGGTCAGCTGGGGCGCTCAGGATGCGGACCGCCGGGTCACTGCCCTGGACTGGGGTGCCTGGGATGGCGGCATGGTGAGTCCCGAACTGCGGGAGCACTTCCGGTCTCGTGGCGTGCCGCTGCTGGCGCCGGCCGCCGGGGCCGCCGCGTTCACCGCGCAGTTCTCGGCCGCCCGTCGTCCCGAACCGGTGCTGTTGATCGGTTCCGCTACAGCCTTGTCGGTGGCGAGCGCCGAGCCCGCGACGGTGCGGGCCCGGCGCGGGATTGCGGAACTGGTGACCGAGCCGGTCATCGACGCGCACCGCATCGGTGAGCACATCGTGCTACCTGCCACCTTTGGGCTCGGTGCCATGGTGAACCTCGCCGAACGCACCCGGCCGGGCCGGATCGTGGTGGGGGTGCACGGGTTGCAGGTGCTCAAGGGTCTGGTGTTCGATCACCCGATCCCGAGTATCGAGGTGGAACTCGAGCCGGTCAGCGAGGTCGACGGGCGGACCGCGGTGCGCGCCAACGTGTTCGGCGACGGCGCGGCCCGATTCCAGGCCACGCTGTTGCTCGCTGACGAACCGGAAACCCCGGCCCGGCAGCAGGTTCCGAGCGGGCCCGGCAGCGACGCCGGCTACCTCTACCGCGACGGAATCGAGTTCCACGCGCCCGCCCTGCAAGGGCTGCGCGCGGTGCGGTCGGCCAGCGACGAGGCCATCGTCCTGGAATGCGCTCTGGACGCGGATCCGGTGGCGCACGGCAGTTTCGCGAGTCGCCTGCACGATCCGGTCCGGGCCGACCTGATTCTGCAAGCCCCGTTGGTGCTGGGACACCGGCTGCTCGGCGCGGCCTGCCTGCCCCTGGGCGTCGGCCGCATCGACTACCACCGTCCGCTGCCGATCGGCGAACCCTTCCTGGTGGTCGTCGACAACCCCCGCGCGACCCGCATGGAAGCCCTGATCGATTCGACCGCACTGGCCCTCGACGGCACGGTGCTGCAACGGTTCTCGGATGTCGCGGTACTCACGACACCCGATCTGACGGAGAAGTTCCAGACCTCGGTGAGGCGGTGGACGGCATGACGGCACTCGACTTCGACGGCATCGCCTTCGATCCGATCGGCGCGCGCTCGAGCGCGCCCCAACCCGAACCGGTTACATCACCCGAACCGGTTGCATCGCAGCCTGTTCCGGACCAGGTCGAAGCCTCGACCAGGCGGGTGCACGACCCCGCGGCACAGCCGGTGGACACCTCACCTGTGCATCCGGTGGCCGCCGCTGCGATCGCGCAGATCCGGGCGGGCGTCATCGAGGCGCACCGGGCGGCCTTGAGCGCCCAGACGGCCCTGCAGCGCGAGGTGTGGCGGCGGGCCCGAGGCAGCGTGGCGGGTGCGACCGGCACCTCGGTGGTTGCTCCTACTGTTCCGCCGGTCGCGTCGTCGGTGGCGCGGACTGTCCATGCGGTGGAGGGCTCGTTCAAACCTCTTGCCCGCACCGAGGTCTCGCGGCTCGGCTCTGCGGCCCTGCGGCAGCTGACGGAGGCGGAGATGGGTGCGGTCTTCGGTACCACCCACCGGCGGGCCGGAGTGGAAGTGACCGCCCGGCTGGCGGCCACCACTCCGCTCACGCTCACCGAGGTGACCTCGATCGAGCTGTACGGCGGAACCGGCCACGGCCGGGTCGTTGCCTCTTTCGAAGGCGATCCCCGCGCCGCGGCTCTCCAAGCGGCGGAGGTGTTCGCTCTCTACACCGGGATGCCGCTGTGCCTGTCGGGCAGCACGCTCACCGGCGGCGTGGCCGAATCCGACGCCGGATTCGGCAGCGGCACCGTGGATCTGGTGGTGGACCGGCTCGATCTGGTGCCCCGCCCGTTCCTACAGGCGAGCGCCACCCTCGACAGCGGTGCGGTGCTGGCGGTCACCGTGATGGTGGCCGAACGGCTCGGCGCGGACATCGGGCCGGGACAGGCGGTACCGCGTGTGCTGCTCAACGAATTCCACATGGCACACCTGGCGCGCGGCGACCAGGCCATCGCCATGGGACCGGAATTCGCCGAGTACACCGGCGTGCGGGCGACCCGCCTGCCCACCGGCGGGCTGCTGCTGGTGGACCGGGTGCTGCGCTTCGACGGCGAACGCGGCAACCTCGAATCCGCCGCGTACGACACCGAATACGACTCACCCGCCGACTCCTGGTACTACGGCGACACCGCCAACGACTCCATGCCGCACTTCGTCTACATGGAGACCTCACTGCAGGCGGCGCTGCTCATGGGCTACTACGCGGGGCCGACGCTGACCCAGCCCGGCACCACCCTGAGCCTGCGCAACCTGGGCGGCAGCGCCACCGTGTTGCGGCAGATCGACCTGCGCGGCAAGACGATCCAGCAGTCCTCGCGCCTGCTGTCGACCACCATCCTGCCGGGCTCGTCCTTGCAGACCTTCGACTACACCCTCAGCGTCGACGGTGAACCGTTCTATCGCGGCGAGACCATGTTCGGCTACTTCAGCGATCAAGCCCTGGGCAACCAGACCGGACTGGACGCCGGAAGGTATGTGCCGAGCTGGCTCTCGGAACACCCCGAGGCCGCCACTCGCGTCATCGACGTGGCCGCGCGCCGCGGCGACCCCGGGTCGCGGGCCTGCTCGCGGCGCAAGCTGGCGCTCATCGACCGGGTCGAGGTCGTCGACGGCGGCGGCAATTACGGTGCGGGCTACCTGCGTTCGCTGCGCGCCATCGATCCGCAGGATTGGTTCTTCGCCCGGCACTTCCACCTGGACCCGGTGATCCCGGGCTCGCTGGGCGTCGAATCGGTGATCCACGCCGTGCAGGAATGGATGCTCGACGCCGGTCTCGCCGACGGCCTGAGCGATCCGGTGTTCCGGATTCCCCGCGACATCGCCTTCAGCTGGCGCTATCGCGGCCAATTCCTGCCCACGGACGGCACCGTCGAACTCGAGGCGCACATCAAGTCGGTGCATCGCGGCCCGCACGGCGCGACCGTGGTGGTGGACGGCTCGCTGTGGAAGCCGGGCCTGCGCATCTACGAACTGATCGACCTGTCCGTGGAACTCGCCGACCGAAAGGCGCAGTCGTGACCACCCTCAGCAATCCGGTCGCCGAGACCGCCGAGGAGATCGCCGCATTGCTGCGCGATCTGGACCGTCCGTGCTGGATCATCCGGCACGACGGCCGGGTCGCCGCCACCGCCGACGAGGATCTGGCCGCGCGCGGCCCGGTGCTCGCGGCGGTGGGGCCACTGCCCACGCACCGACTGGGCGACAGTGCTTTCCGTGCCGCCCACGGGGTGCGGGCCGCCTACGCGGCCGGGGCCATGGCCAACGGCATCGCCTCGCCCGCGCTGGT
>NZ_JBSGBY010000679.1:0-4324 GCF_053601505.1 Nocardia sp. NPDC004722 | reverse complement strand
GCCCGCCCGCCCGGGTCGCCAGCCAGCCGCCCAGCGTGGAGAACTCGAACGACTGCGGAAAATGCCGCAGCGTCAACCCGTATGGGCGCAGTCCCTGTTCCACGGCGGGCCCGAGCAGTCCCGCCTGCATGCGTGCCGCGCGGCTGACCCGATCGACCTCGAGGATCCGGTTCAGACCGCCCAGGTCCAGCGACACCACGCCCGGATGGTCCGCTACGCCGCGCGGCTCGACACCGCCGACCACGGATGTGCCGCCACCGAACGGGATCACCGCGATCCCGGCGCTGCCGCACCAGTCCAGGATGTCCACCACGTCCTGCTCCGAGCGGGGGCGCAGCACCAGGTCCGGCACGTGCTCGACCCGGCCGAGCAAGGCGCGCACCACATCCCGGAACGCCTGACCGTGCCCGTGCGCGACCCGGTCGCCGAGGTCATCGGAGGCCAACGCCGCCAACGAATCCGGGACCTGGATGCGGGGCTCGGGCACCGACAGCGCTGCCAGCGCGGGCGGCTCGTGCACGGTCAGATCGGCCTTGGGCATGAGTTCGGCGATGCGCCGGGTCAAAGCGGTGCGCTCGGCACCGGTGACCGCGTCCTCGACATTGCCCCATCCCCACCACGACCGTGTCACAGCTGTCTCCATCAGATCCGTGAATTAATTGACTCGACGGTAAATTACCTCCGGGTCAATCGCAAGGGCGCGCGGCATGCCTCGCCCGGAGACCCGGGGCCGCGGGGCGGGTGACACCAATGTGATTAGATAGCGCGCAGTTTCGCCTGGTGTTTGCTGTGCATCGAACCTATTGGCTGTCTGATCAGCGGTGGAGGCGGGCTCTTGAACGTGCTGCGCGGGCGCAAGATCTTGGTGGGAAATCTGGCTCTGGTGGTGTTGCTACTGATCGGAGCCGCTTATCTGGCAATCGATGTGGCGCGGGTCAAGGGACCGGGCCGCACATACGCGGTGACCGTGCAGCTGGATCGGTCCGGCGGTTTGCAAGCGGGTAACGATGTCACCTGGCGCGGGTATCGGGTGGGCTCGATCAAGGCCATCGACCTCATCGACGGCGGGGCGGGTGTGGCGGCGACCGCGGAAATCGATAAGAGCTACCAGATTCCGGCCGACACCGAGATCCACGTCGGGGCGCTGTCGGGGGCGGGCGAGCAGTACCTGGATTTCCGCCCGCGCACCGACCAGGGGCCCTTCCTGCGCGACGGGCAGGTCATCCGGTTCGATCCCGCGCAGATCAGCACGCCGACTCCGATCTCGCAGACACTGATGGACAGCAATGAACTGATCGCACAGATCGATCCGGACAAATACGCGGTCATCCTCGACAACCTGAACACCGCGCTCAGCGGCGGGCCCGACCAGCTCAAGGGGCTCGTCGACGGGTTGAGCATCGCCACCACCGGACTCGACAACCGGCTGCCGCAGACCGTCAGCCTCATCGAGAACCTGCGCGTCATCGCGGGCACCACCTCGCACGCGCAGCCGGATCTGGGCACGCTGACCCGCAATTCGAGCATCCTCCTGCAACAGGCCGACATCGCCAATGGCGAACTGCGGCAGCTGCTGGACAACGCGCCCGGCCAGATCGCCGTCGCCGACGGCATTCTCGACCGGAACATGGACCCGATCCAGAGCCTGGTCACCACGATGAGTGCCATCGTGCGCGCCGCCATGCTGCGGCTTCCGGCTGTGCGCGCGCTGTTTCCCGCGCTGGTGATCGGCACCAGCGCCATGGGCGTGCCCGCCCACGACGGCGAGTTCTACACCATCGCCGATGCCTGGCCGCGGCCGTGGTGCTCGTATCCGACGCGGCAGCTCGCGCCATTCGTGGTGTCGGAGCCCACCTTCGGACGCTGGAACTACTGCACCGGGCCGCAGGCCGATCAGCAGATTCGCGGGTCGGGCAACGCGCCGCGCCCGAATGTGCCGAACAATGGCGCGCAGATGCCGACCGGGGTCGACCCGAACGACCGCACGCTACCGCCGGTTCGGTGAGCGCGGGAACCTCTCGCCACGCCCGGCCACGCGGTAGTACCGGCGTGCCCGGGTGATCCGGCGGGCGTGTCGGCGCGCCTGTCGGTGTTTATCCCGCGAATCTCGATTCGCACCAGTCAGAATGATCACCGGTACCCAGTGGTCCCGTTCTTGGTTTTGCTCGTTCCAACCATGCTCGTTCCAACGCAGAGATGTCCCTTCGCCCTGATAGGCGGCACAGACCAGGGCGGCGGGCCAAGGCTAGGAGAGGGTCGAGACTCGATGATGAGCAGAAGTTCCCTCGGCTTGACGGCGCGGTCGGCGGTTTTCGCCGGCATCGCGGTCGCGAGTGTCGCGGCGGTGCCCGCGCAAGCCGAACCATTGTGGCCCGGCGGCCCGGACGTTCCCGGTGTCCCGGCGATCGTCCCCGGCATCGCCCCCAGCGATGTCACTGCGCCGTGCGCGACGGCGGGCGCCCGCGCCTGCCTCAAGCTCACCACCAATGAGGCGTGGCTGATGGACAACGGCAAGGTCGTCTTCGGCCCCACCCCCATCTCGCACGGCATGCCCGGCTTCGAAACCCCGCCCGGCGTGTTCCACGTGTCGTTCAAGAAGCCGTTCCACTGGAGCACCATGCACAACGCCCCGATGGAGTACGCGGTCTTCTTCAACGGCGACATCGCCTTCCACATCGGCCCGGTGGACAAGAAGTCCCACGGCTGCATCCGCATGACCCCGGACGGCGCGCGCGAATTCTTCAACTACCTCAACCCCGGCGACATGGTCGAGGTCGTGCCGTAACCAGCGGCGGTATCGGACGGGCCCCCTCGGAACGCCTTCCGAGGGGGCTCGTTCGTCTTCACCGCAGGTATGAAGCGCCGTTGACGTCCAGCACCGCGCCTGAACTCCAGGTCGCCTCCGGGGAGGCGAGATAGATGACGGCGGAGGCGATTTCGGCCGGTTCGGCGACCCGGCCGAAGGGGCTCTGCGCGCGGACGGCGTCGGTGACCCGATCCGCGACCCGTTCGGTCGCCACGAAACCGGGGGCGACCGACGCGACGCCGATTCCGTAGGGGCCCAACGACACTGCGAGGGACTGTCCGAGTGCCTGTACCGCGGCCTTGGTCGCGCCGTAGGCGGGATGGTCCGGCTCGCCGCGGAAAGCACCCCGGGAACCGATATTGACGATGCGTCCCGGGATGCCGTTGTCGATCATGTGCCGGGCCGCGCAATAGGACATGTTCGCCGTCCCCAGCAGATTCACGTCGACGGTCTGACGCCAAACCCGTTGCCATTCCTCGTAATCCGTGGACGGCAGCGGATGGGGCAGGTTGATCGCGGCATTGTTCACCAGCACGTGCAGGGTGCCCAGCCGGGCGATCGCCTCTTCGACGATCCGGGCGGCCGCCGCGGCATCGGACACATCGCCGCCGACGAGCGCGTGCCCGTCCCCCGCCAGCGCTGCCAGGGTCTTCTCCGCATCGTCCCGCCGCGACGAGTAGTGCACCACCACCCGATCCCCTTGCCGCGCGAACGCCTCGGCAATGGCCCGCCCGATCCCCCGCGAAGCCCCCGTCACCAGCACACCTCGACTCGTCACCATTCCCCCACCCTGCCACTGCGCCGAATGGCACACCCTGGCGGGCTATTCGGGCAAATCGCCTCCAGGGTGTGCCGCTCGATGACCGGTCAGGCGGGGCTGGACTGGAAGGCGGTCAGGAGCCAGGTGTCGTCGCGGCGGATCAGGGTCCAGGTGCAGCGGACCCAGCGGTCGGCGGGGGGCTCGGATTCGCCGGACATGAGGATGGCGTCGCGGCTGATGACGACGGCCACGTCGGGGAGGGGGAAGCGGACGAGTTCGGGGTTGGTCAGGACGGTCGAACCGCGCAGGGGGCCCGCGAAACCGGCGGCCATGCGGGCGCGGACGGCGTCGCGGCCGTCGCTGTAGACGCCGGGCAGCACCGAGGTGGAGTGCAGGTCGTAGTCGGCGACGAAGGCTTCCGCGTCGTTGGCGGCCCAGGCGGTGTAAACGCCGGTCAGGACGGCGAGCACGGCGTCGCGGTCGGTGTGTACGGCGGTGTCGGACATGGTTTCCTCCTCGGTCGGGGGCCGCGGTGAGCGGCTCACGAGTACCTACCGGCGGGCCCTGCGCGATTCATCGCTCGCGGTGTACAAAGTTCGGCAGGGCCGTTTTCGAGGAGCTGAGGCATGGCCGAATCACTGGTGGACACGGACTTCGCGGCGCGCACCGACCGGCACCGGCGCGAGTTGCTCGCTCATTGCTATCGCATGCTCGGGTCGGTGCAGGACGCGGAGGATCTGGTGCAGGAGACGCTGCTG
>NZ_JBSGBY010000678.1:0-4325 GCF_053601505.1 Nocardia sp. NPDC004722 | reverse complement strand
CAGCAGGATCGCGGTGGCCTCTTCCTGCTCGGTGCCCTTGATCTCATAGGCCTGGGGCAGGAATTCGACGTTCTTGAACGTCCAGCCGGAGTTGCGGTAGCCGGGCTCGCCGCCCGGGCCCTCCACGACACCGTCGAGAGAAATGAAAGCCGAGCTGATCAGGGTGCGCATGATTTCTCCTTGTGATTCATCGCGGGTTGTCAGGCGAGCAGCTCGGCCAGCCACTGCTGCCAAGCGTTTTCGGACCCGTCGGTGTCCGGGCCGAACAGGTGGTGGAACATCAGGGTGAGCCCGGTCGGGCCCTGGTGGAAGCTGTACAGCCCGTCGTCGCTGCGGATTTCGAAGCGCTCGTCGTCGGCCCAGGTCAGCACGCCGTCCAGCGGCGGCAGACCGGCCGGGCGGGCCTGGACCACCGCGCCCGCCACGAGTGGCGTCGGCAGCGACAGGCTCTCGGTGAGCGCCGCCCGAACCTGTTGCGCCGAAGCGCCGTTCGCGACGGCGAACACCGGAACCCCGGTGCGCCCGGCGAAATGGCGCAGGTACTCGCCGAGGGTGTGCAGGTGGAAGGGCCAGCCGCGGCGCAGGGCATCGTATTCCTGCTCCCAGTCGTCGCCGAGCATGCCGCTGTGCACGACCCGCAGCACGGTGCTGCCGCCGTCGCGGGCCTCGAGCAGATATTCGAAGGCCATGAACCGGCCGTCCTCGGCGGTCCCGGTCCGGGTGGCGAAACGCTTGCCCGGGTCGAAACCGGTGATCGTGGACTCCTCGCGACGGCCACCGGTGTCCATGGCGGCGACCCCGCCCTCGCGGGGCTCGACCTCATTGCGTCCCATGAACCAGGAATCGATGCCCGGACCCGTCGCGATCGCCTCCCACACCTGTTCCGGACTCGCCGGCAGCGTCGTCTCCAGTTCGATCTCGAACGGGTGCGTCATGGTCGATTCTCCTGTGCGGCTTGTGATTCGGTGGGGATTTGATGCAATCCGACGACAACCCGGTGGTCGCGGCCGTCGGTCGCGGACTCGTCGTGGTACCGGGCGACCAGAGTCGCCACGGTGGTGGCCAGTTCCTCGGCGAACGCCGCGCGGTCGGCCGCCGAGGCGAAGCGGACCTGTGCGTCCATGCCGAAGGTGGCCACCCGCTTCTGCGCCCGGGCGGCCCCCGTCAGCAGCGCCCCGACCTCCTGCACCAGCCGTGAACCCAGGGCGAGCAGCCAGCGTGCGGACAGCTGGTCCGGGGACTTCGCGGGATCGGGGGTGACGGCCCCGAGCGCGCCGGGGGAGATGACGTAGGACGCGGCGGTCGCGCGGTACACGCGCTCGGTGACATTGCCCTTGCGGCGTTCGGCCTCGAGCTCGACCAGCCCGAACCGCTCCAATTCCTTGAGGTGGTAATTGACCTTCTGCCGGGGCAGATCCAGCCGGGCGGCCAGCATGGCCGCCGACCCCGGCTCCGCGAGCGCGGCCAGGATCCGGGATCGGATCGGATCCAGGGAAGCCCCGGCCGCGGCGGGTTCTTCGATCACAGCGATGTCGAGCACCGGTCCAGGATGCGACCGACAATAAAATTTGTCAAGACAACCGAAGTTGTCGGTGAGTGGCTCAGCTCGGCTGGCGCAAGGGCAGTCCGGCGGCCCGGTAGATGGCGTCGATGGCGGTCATGTTCGCGACCGCCTCCTCCGGCGTGGTCAGAATCGGCGCGCCGCGCAGGACGGCGTCGGCGAAGGCGTCGAGCTGGTAGTCGTAGGAGGGGCGGCGGCTGAGCGTGCGCAAGGTGCGACCGGAATCGGTGCGCACCGCCAGCAGGTGCCCGAACTGCGGAGCCACCGGGTTGAGCAGCCGCACACTGCCGTGTTCGCCGACGATCGTGGCGGAGATGCGCACCAGATCCTTCGACCACATCGAACAGCGGACGCTGCCGATCGCGCCGGAGGGGAAACGCACCTGTGCGAGCATCGCCCGATCGATCCGGGCATCGCGCAACTTCGCGTGCGCGACAACGACTTCCGGCTCCTCACCGCTGAAGGTGCGCGCCATGTGCACCGCGTAGCAGCCCGCGTCCATCAGTGCGCCGCCGGCGAGGTCGTAGTTGTAGCGGATATCGCCGAACTTGGGCAGCGGGAAGCACAATGCGGTGTCCACGCGCACCAGCTTGCCCAATTCGCCTGCGGCGATGATCTTTTCGGCCTCGCGGGTGAGCGGGTGATAGCGGTAGTGGAACGCCTCCATCACCACCCGATCGGACGCGGCGGCCAGCGCGGCGATCTCGCGGGCCTCCTCGGCATTGGCCGTGAACGGCTTCTCGCACAGCACGTGTTTGCCCGCCGCCAGGGCGGCGCGGATCCAGCGGCCGTGCAGGCCGTTGGGCAGCGGGATGTAGATCGCGTCGAGATCGGGCGCTTCGATCAGCGCGGCGTAACTGTCATAGCTCCGCTCGATCCCGTGCGCGTGGGCGAACGCCCGCGCACGCGCCCCGTCGCGGGCCGCCACCGCTCCCACTACGACTTCCGGATTGCGCCGGGCCGGTTCGATCAGCGCGGTCGGAGCGATGTTCGCCGCCCCGAGAATCCCGATCCGCAGGCTGGGGTGCGTGTCGTCGCTCATCATCCGACACTAACAGCGGATCCGGCGATGCTGAACCCTGTCGAGCGCGAAAACGCAAGTGCTCGACGGTGATCCAGACGAACCCCAGGACCAGCGTGATCACCGTGGCCACCGCGCCGCCGAATAGTCGGCCGTCGGCGCGATGAAAGGTCCAGGCGAGCAAGGTGACACCGGCCAGCAGCAGCGCGGGGCCGGGCCAGTCGACACCGTCGAGAATGGTTTCCGGGGCTTGTGAGCGAGTGGTGGTCGGGCGGCTGTCGGGCATGGCGAAGCTCCCTCGGCTGTCGATGACGTCCGCCATCGGGATGCCCGCTGGGCGCGCGGCGAAACGGCCATTTACATCGCGTCCGACACGACCGGTCGGGAAGCCGACCCGTTGGCTAATCCTCAGCGAAGGTTGTGTTGTACTCGTCGGAGCCGAGTCGGAGGAGGCATCGAGGAGATGAGCGCGCGAACCGTGGCCCTGCGAGCGGCGGCGGCGTGCGCCTTGCCGATACTGCTGGCCTCCTGCGGCAATGACGGCCCGCCCTCGTCGTCGCCCGGCACCTCCGCGGCCGACGTGCAGGCCATCACCTCCACCTTCGAGCACTTCTTCGACAGCTCGCTGCCCGTGGACCAGAAGATGGCGTTGCTGCAGAATGGCCAAGCCTTCACCGAAACCCTGGAGAATCAAGCGCATTCGGCCATCGCGGGCGGCGCGTCGGCGAACGTGTCGCAGGTGAACGCCGACGGCCCCGACCGCGCCGCCGTCACCTTCACCATCAAGAAGCATGGAATCCCCTTGCTGCCCAACCGCCACGGCACCGCCCTCCACCTCGACGGCGCCTGGAAGGTCGCCGCCGCCACCTTCTGCGACCTCCTCCGCATCGAAGGCGGCGTCCCGGCCGCCTGCGACGCCACCCCCACCAGCTGATCGCGCATACGTCGAGCTTCGGTGTCGTAGCGCCATTGCGGTGGGTTCGGGGCGGGGGTGGTTATCGTAGGCGGATGATTTCGGGGGCTGAAAGCTTTTCCGGTGCCGCGGAAGCGAATACCGGTGCGGTGGCCTGCCTGGAGCCCGCCGACGACAGCACGCGGTCCGATCCGGAACCTGCGGGGTCGCAGGTCACCACCCGGATGTTGATCGTGGGCGGGCTGCTCGCGGTGGCGGCGGTGGTATGGCATGTGTACGCGCTGCCCATCGACAATCCGTACTACGGGCTGTTTCACAACGGGCTCGATCTGGAGGTTTATCGCGCGGGTGGGGAGGTGATCCGCAAGCGCAGCGGGCTCTACGACGGGCCGGTCGTGTTCGGGATGGAATTCACCTACACGCCGTTCGCGGCGCTGGTCTTCGTGCCGCTCACGGTGATCTCGCTGGCCAAGGCCAAGCTGGTCTGGTTCGTGGCGACCATGCTGGCGCTGGTCGTGCTCACCGGGCGCTGCCTGCACGTGCTGAAATACCGGAACACGGTGCGCACGTGGATGTTCGCGGCAGTGCTGGCGGTGTTGTGCACGGTGCTCGAGCCGGTGCGCACCACGCTGTGGCTCGGGCAGGTCAATGTCTTCCTGGTGCTGATGATCGTCTGGGATCTCACCCGGCCGTCGACGGCACGCCTGCGCGGGGTGGGCGTCGGCATCGCCGCCGGGATCAAACTGACGCCGGCGCTGTTCCTGGTCTATCTCGCCTGCACCCGGCAGTGGCGCAGCCTCGGCATCGCCAGCGGGACGTTCGCCGCGACC
>NZ_JBSGBY010000677.1:0-4327 GCF_053601505.1 Nocardia sp. NPDC004722 | reverse complement strand
GTCGGCAAGACCGCCATCGTGGAGGGCCTGGCCCAGCGCATCGTGAACGGCGACGTTCCCGAGACCCTCGCCGACCGCCGCGTCATCGCACTGGACGTGAGCGCCATGGTCGCGGGCAGCAAATATCGCGGCGAATTCGAGGAGCGGCTGACCAAGGTGCTCGACGAAGTGCGGGAGCACTCCGACGAATTGGTGGTCTTCATCGACGAACTGCACACCATCGTGGGCGCGGGCGGCGGTGGTGACGGATCCATGGACGCGGGGAACATGCTCAAGCCCGCGCTGGCCCGCGGCGAACTGCACGCCATCGGCGCGACCACCATCGACGAATACCGCCGCTACATCGAGAAGGACGCCGCGCTCGAACGCCGCTTCCAGCCGGTCATGGTGTCCGAGCCGTCGGTGGCCGACACCATCGAGATCCTGCGCGGCCTCGCCGACGTCTACGAGGAGCATCACCAGGTGCGCTACCTGGACGAGGCGCTCATCGCGGCCGCCGAACTCTCCGACCGCTATCTCACCGACCGGTTCATGCCGGACAAGGCCATCGATCTGGTGGATCAGGCGGGCGCGCGGGTGCGGCTGCGCGAGCGCACCCCCGACCCGAAGGTCCGCGAGCTGGAAGACAAGCTCGCGCACCTGAATCGGGAGAAGGACGCCGCCGTCGCGGCCGAGGATTACGAGAAGGCCAACAAGATCAAGGCCGAGATCGCGAAGACCGAGCGCAAGACCGCCGACGAGGTGGACCGCACCTCGATCCCGACGGTGGAGATGACCGATATCGCCGAGGTGGTGTCGCGGCGCACCGGCATCCCGGTCGCCGACCTCACCACCGAGGAGCGCGCGAAACTGCTGAAGCTGGAACAGGATCTGCACAAGCGAGTGATCGGCCAGGAGGAGGCCATCGTCGCGGTGGCCGAGGCGGTGCGCCGCGCCCGCGCCGGACTGGGCGACCCGAACCGGCCCATCGGATCATTCCTGTTCCTCGGACCCACCGGCGTCGGCAAGACCGAACTCGCGAAAGCGTTGGCGCAGGCCGTGTTCGGTGACGAGGACCGGCTCATCCGCTTCGACATGAGCGAGTTCCAGGAGAAGCACACGGTGTCGCGGCTGGTCGGCGCGCCGCCCGGATACGTCGGCTACGACGATGCCGCCCAGCTCACCGACAAGGTGCGCCGCCAGCCGTACTCGGTGATCCTGTTCGACGAGGTCGAGAAGGCGCACCCGGACGTGTTCAACGTGCTGCTGCAACTGCTCGACGATGGCCGCGTCACCGATTCCAAGGGCCGCACCGTCGATTTCAAGAACACCATCGTGATCCTCACCAGCAATATCGGCTCCGACCTCATCCTCAGCGCCAAAGACGGTGAGCTGGCATCGATCACGCCGCAGCTGGAGGAGCGCCTGCGCAAGCAGTTCCGCCCCGAGTTCCTCAACCGCCTCGACGAGCAGATCATCTTCCACCGCCTCGACAAGACCCAGTTGCGCACCATCGTCGACCTGGTCCTCGACGGCACCCGCCGCCGCCTGCACGCCCAGGACATCGCCCTCGACGTCTCCGACAAGGCCATGGACTGGCTGGCGGACAACGGATATCAGCCCGAGTTCGGCGCCCGCCCGCTGCGCCGAACCGTCCAGAAACAACTCGACAACGCTCTGTCCCGCAAGCTCCTCGACGGCTCCCTCGCCCCCGGCGACACCGTCCGCATCGACGCCGACGACAACGGCCTCCAGATCGAGGCCATCCACCACACCGGCGGCAAGAAGACCGACGCCACCATCACCGAGGAATCCGTCCTCAGCGTCGGCAAGGACAAGCCGGGTAAGCCGAATACCAAGAGCGCCAACGGCAACGGCAAGACGAAGACGTCCACCGGAAAACGCTGACGTTGCCTACTGCTGGGCCGTCACCGTCATGCGGGCATAGGCGATGGTGCGGTGGTAGAAGGCGGAGGCGGCCAGCGCGGGCGGGGTGGTGGCGGGTAGGCCCAGCGTCGGAGTGTCCAAGGCCAGCACCGTGATCCAGTAGTGGTGCACGCCGTCGCCGGTGGGCGGGCAGGGGCCGAGGTAGCCCGCCATACCGAGGTCGTTGGTGCCTGCGATGGCGTTCGGAGCCGCGGTGAGGTCGGTGGCGGTGGCGGGGATGTCCCAGGTCAGCCAGTGCCACAGGCCGCTGCCGGTGGGGGCGTCCACGTCGAACATGGTGACCGCGAAACTCTTAGCCTCGGCGGGCGCGCCGGACCATTGCAGCTTCGGGACCTGGTTGCCGCCGGTGCAGCCGTTGGAGTTGGCCCACAGGGCCTGCGGTATGGCCTGCCCGTCCTTCAGGTCCGGGCTGGCGACCTCGAACTTCTTGGCGGCAGTCGGGATGCCCGAGCGAACCGTGAGGGCGGTAGCTGTCGTGGTGGGGTGGTCGGAACTGCAAGCCGTGGTCCCGGCGGCGATCAGGATGCCGATAACAGCGACCATGCGACGTGCGATGCGATTCATGACGTTCTCTCGGAGTAGATCCGATGTCTGACCCGGGTATTCTCGCACCGCATTCAGAATGTGGAACGCGATTCTCAATACATGGAACCCGGTCGGTTATTCGACGGGTGCCGCCATGGTGTGTGGATTCGAATCTGAGTTAACTTATCGGTATGGAGAGAGATCGCGACGCCGCCCCGCTGCCCCTGGGTGACCTGCTCGCCGAGGGGCCTTTCCCGCCGCATCACCCCGGCTGCTTCGGTTGCGGTCCCTCGAATCCGGCCTCACCGCGGATCGCCTTCGAGCGTCGAGGCGATACCGTGCGTGGCACTTTCACCATGGACGAGCGGCATCAGGGCGCGCCCGGGGTCGCGCACGGCGGCATCATCGCGGCGGCGCTGGACGAAGCCTCGGGCTCGATCCTGATGCCGCTGCGCCTATCGGCCGTCACCGTCAAACTCGACGTCACGTTCTCCGCCCCGGCCCGCCTGAACCGGGAATTCGTGGTCACTTCGGTGCTGCGCGCCCGGGAGGGGCGCAAATTCTTCATCGACACCACGCTGACCGATGGCGACACCGTGGTCGCCACCGGTCAGGCGATCTTCGTGGAAGTGCCCCCCGAGCATTTTCATCGTCTGGGCGCGACGCCGGGCGAGTTGTCCAGCGTCGGAGCCTGATTCAGCGCAGCTTACGAATGTCGCCGCGCACCCGGTAGAACCCGCCGCGCGCCGACTCGCTCACCGCGTCGACCACGTACCGCACCCCGGCCTCGCGAATCTCGCGGGGGAACTGCACATTCCAGCCGCGCTGGTATCCGTCCGACACCACGTGCACGCGCAGGTGCGTCCCCTCCTGGACGCATTCGACCACGATGCCGTCCCCGGCCTCGGCAGCCACCTCGACACTGGCGCTGGGCGCCACGGCCGACATCTCGGGTGCCTTGATGGACAGGGTCTCCGGCAGCACGCCCTGTTCGGCATTGTCGACGGCGGGCTGGCTGACATCCAGGCAGGCCAGCGTGCCGTTGGTGGTGACCAGGTAGAGCTTCTCGTCGTGGTACTGCATGCTGTACGCCGACCCGCAGCCGGTGGCCAGCTTCCACAACCGCTTGCCCTCGGCGTCGAAGCAGTACACCGACGAGTAGTTGTCGCCCGCGAACACGTAGCGCCCGTCCGGTGAAGTGGCACAGGAGAATACGGCCGCGTCGCAGTGGTAGACCCGCTCGGCCTGCCCGTCCTTGGCCACCATGCGCACCTGCCGGTGCGCGGTGCCCGCGTAGACCGCGTCGGTCTCCTGCCAGCCGAACAGCACCGAGCCGCCGGTGCCGACATGCCATTTCTGGTCGCCGGTGGCCAGTCCGTAGGCGGTGACGCCGTTCGAATGCCCGTGGTACACACCGTCTTTGTCGATGCGCACCATCCACCCGGAGTTGCCGCTGGAGCGCCGCGTCCACAGCGACTCCTCCTCGTGGTCGATGACGGTCAGCCCGCCCTGCGCGTCCGCGACGCCGAGGATGCCGTCGTGGATGTCGAGCCAGTAGATGTCGACGTCGGCGGCGATGTCGTAGGCCGCCCGCGGCACCTTCCCGGACAGGTCGTACACGCGCCCGTCGTCGCAGCCCGCGTAGATCCAGAAATCGTCGGCCACAATGCATTTCACGCCATCGGGCAGCTTGAACCGGCTGGTCACCTCGCCGGTCGGGGTCAGTGTGAAGACGTCGCCGCGCTGATTGCCGACCAGGCAGCGCTCGGCGTCGGCGAAGATCCCGAACGCGGGTGCGCCCGAATCGACGCAGATCCAGCCGTCCACCGGTGAGTTCGGGACGGCGCGGCGGGTGCTGCCCGGGGTGCGGATCGCG
>NZ_JBSGBY010000676.1:0-4346 GCF_053601505.1 Nocardia sp. NPDC004722 | reverse complement strand
CGATCGGGAACTTGCCTTCCGCATGCCAGGCCAGCAGTTGCGGAATGAACTTTTGCGGATCGCCGCTGCCCTCGATGCAGCCGCGCACGGCCTTCCCGTTTCCGGTGAGATGGCCGATTTCCAGGTCCATGCTCGCCTCGCCGAGGCCGACGAGCACCAGGGTGCCCATGGGGGCCAAGGCTTCCAGGCCCTTGGCGATCACGGCATTGAGCGCCGTGGTGTCGAGGGCGAAATTCGCGCCGCCATTAGTGGCCGCCTGAATCTGCGCCACCACGTCCTCGGCCGCGCCGTCGACGGTGACGTCCGCGCCGAGTTCCTTGGCCACCGCCAGTCGTTCGGCGGAAAGGTCAATGGCCACAATGGTTCCCGCGCCGAGCGCGCGGGCGGCCATCAGGGCCGCCATGCCGACGCCGCCGACGCCGAAGATGGCGATCGAATCGTTCGGTCCCGGCTTCATGACATTGGCGACCGCGCCCGCGCCGGTCTGCACGCCGCATCCGAACGGTGCGGTGGCGACCAGGTCGACCGTCTCGTCGACCACCACGACACTGCGCGCGGGAACCAGCGCGTGCGTGGCGAAACTGGACTGTCCGAAGAACGCCCCCATGACGCGCTCGCCATTGTTGCTGAGCGGCGAAGTGAAATCCGAGCGTCCGCCCGAGGTGTTGAGAATGACGAAATTCTCGCAATAGGGCGGAAGTCCATTGGTGCAGCGTGAACAGGTGCCGCAACTGGCGTAAGTCAGCAGCACATGGTCACCGACCGCGATTCCGGTTACTTCCGAGCCAATCCGTTCGACGATGCCCGCGCCCTCGTGTCCGAGCACGATCGGCAACTCCGGCGGGAACAGGCCCTTGGTGACCAGGTCGGTGTGGCAGACGCCGCTCGCGACGATGCGCACCAGCACCTCGCCGGGGCGCGGGTCCTCGAGATCGAGTGTCTCCAGCGAGAACGGCTTGTCGCCCCCGCGGGCGACTGCGGCGGTAATTTCCACGGAATCTCCTCCAACGCTACCGAATTGTCCGGAGCATAAGAACCTGTTCTAGATTTCGGCCATGTCGGATCCCGCTGAGTGGGGTTCCGGGTAGACATGTGGTTGAATGCACTCGCCGGTCTACCGATGTGATCTGACACATCTGGCAAAGCCTCGGCTATTCCAGCATTTTCAGCTTTTTTCTCCACGATGAGCGAGGGGTTGATGAGCGGGCTTCGTTATGGCAAGTGGGGGGTGGCTGTCGCAATCGTCGCGGTCGCCCTCGGATTCTTTTCACCGGGTGCGGCGAACGCGGATGTCGTGGTCCCACTCCCCGACGGGCACATCGAGGGCCCGGGCGTGAAGATCACCAGTCTCGGTGAGCGCGCGATCATTTCGCCGTCCCTGGCGGCCAACGGCGCGGGCCGCACGTCCTGGGTGAGCGGCAATGTCACCGCCGATGTGGACACCCCGGACGGGACGGTCGGTCCCAACAATGGTCCGAAGAACTTTCCCGGCACCAATAATTCCGGTACGCACGGCTCCTCCAACCTGACCACCGGATACATCATCGGATGCCAGGTGAACCTGGGTGTGCTGAGCGCGAACTCGTCGTTCGCATTGAGCCTGACGCCCACCATCGCGGGCGGGTTCAGCTTCCCGATCTCACCCGGGCAGGTGGTGTGGGTCGCGATCAACAACATCGAGTTGGTCAAGAGCGGTACCTACACCATCAACTATCAGGACATCCCCATGGAGATCCAGGGCTGCGGCGGTTACGCGCAGGCCCGTCAGGTCTCCACCGTCGAGATCATCGGCGCGGACTATTCCAAGGTCACCCTCTACGGTCAGCCGTTCAGCATCGGCTGACGCTTCCACTTCATGGGAAGGGATCGCATGTACGGCAAGGCAATTCGCGTCCGGGGTGGCAAGGTTCTGGGTGTCGCGCTGGCCGCTGCGGTGGGTTGCGGATTCAGCCCGACGGGCGTCGCGCACGCGGACACCTTCGTGCCGCTGCCCGGCGGCTCGATCACCCGCCAGCTCGCCGACGGCACCAATCTGATCGTCCGGATCGAGAACGAATCGGCGAAGATCAGCGGCTCCATGGGTGATACGCCGATGCACCGCAATGTCTGGACCACCGCGCGCGGGGTGGTGGATCTGGACGGGCCCAGCGCGTCGAGCGCCACCATCAAGATCAGCCCTGGCTACATCGTCGGCTGCCAGGTGGACATCGGATCGTTCTCCCCGAGCGAGAACGCCAGTGAACAGGCGACGGTGGCCAGCAGCGGCATCACGCCCGGTGTACCGACCGAATCCATGGGGGCGGGCATCAATCTGGGGCCCGGCCAGGCCAAGGCGCTGCTGATGCTCGATCTCGAGCGGCCGGACGACTACGGCCAGGAGTCGCACAAGCGCTACAACAAGACGCTCGGCCCGCACGCCAGCGTCACCTGGGTCGACGAGACGTTCGCGGTCGACGGCTGCGGCGGGTACGCCCAGGCGCGGGCCTTCATCGCCGCCGAAGTCGACAGCTCCAACTACATCGGCAACCTGGTGCTGTTCGGCCAGCCGTTCAGCATCGGCTGATATATCTTCTGCGCCTCGCTGAACAGCGCATACGTCACATTCGGTGGATGGCCGGACTCCGCCTTTCCCGGGTCGCTAGTATCGACCGAAAGCGGGGCCCGGCCATCGGCCGGTTCGTGATCGACAGCAACGCGGATGTGAAGGGACGGAGCGGCATTGCAAACCGGGATGTGGCTTCTGATCATTCTGGTGTTGCTGCTTGTCGGTCTGGCCCTGGCCTCGACCTATCGCCTGGTGATGCTCCGCCGCGGCGGCACGGCCGCACTGCTGCGGGTGCTGCCCGCGCGCGGGCACGGCGGCGGCTGGCGGCACGGCCTCATCCGCTACGACGAGGACACGCTCCTCTTCTACAAACTCTCCAGCCTGAAACTCGGTCCGGACTCGACCATGCGCCGGCTCGCGATCGAGATCGGTCCGCGGCGTTCTCCGCAGGACGACGAGTACGACATCATGACCGACGAGGTCATCGTCATGTGCTCCGACGGCGACGGCAGCTATGAGCTGGCGCTCGACCGCGGGGCCATGGCGGCCTTCCTGTCCTGGGTGGAATCCCGCCCCTCCGAGCGCATTCGCCGCCGCCGCGCCGGTTAGCCCGAGGGTTATGGTGTCAGCGTGAGCGTGCACCTGACTCGGATCTATACCCGGACCGGCGATGACGGGACGACCGGTTTGAGTGATTTCTCCCGGGTGGCCAAGACCGATCCGCGGCTGATCGCCTATGCCGACTGTGACGAAACCAATGCGGCTCTCGGTGTCGCGATCGCGCTCGGAGCGCCCGACGAGCGGATGCTCGGTGTGTTGCGTTCCATTCAGAACGATCTCTTCGACGCCGGCGCGGACCTCTCCACGCCCGTGGTCGCCGACCCCAAGTACCCGCCGCTGCGCATCACGCAGGACTACATCGACCGCCTCGAGAAGTGGTGCGACGAGTTCAATGAGCCTCTGGCACCGTTGAATTCGTTCATCCTGCCCGGCGGCACACCCCTCGCCGCGCTGCTGCACACCGCGCGCACGGTCGCGCGACGCGCCGAGCGATCGGCCTGGGCCGCCGTCGACGCGCACTCCGACGACACGAGTGTGCTGCCCGCCAAATACCTCAACCGGCTGTCCGACCTGCTGTTCATTCTGGGCCGCGTAGCCAATCCGGACGGCGACATACTTTGGCGGCCGGGCGGAGACGCCGCGAGCACGGGATCCGACCACTAGGCTGACCCCCGTGAGTGAACGGTTTCTGGTGACCGGGGGCAGCAGGCTCGTCGGTGAGGTCGCGGTGGGCGGCGCGAAGAACAGCGTCCTCAAGCTGATGGCCGCAGCGTTGCTGGCCGAGGGTACGACCACCATCACCAACTGCCCGGACATCCTGGATGTGCCGCTGATGGCGGAGGTGCTGCGCGGTCTGGGCTGCGATGTCACGGTGAACCACGAGACCGTGACCATCGTGACCCCCGCGGAACCCAAGTACCACGCGGACTTCCCGGCGGTCACCCAGTTCCGCGCCTCGGTGTGCGTACTGGGTCCGCTCATGGCGCGCTGCAAGCGAGCCGTCGTCGCGCTGCCGGGTGGTGACGCCATCGGTTCGCGTCCCCTCGATATGCACCAGCAGGGTCTGCGCCTGCTCGGCGCGACCTCCGAGATCGAGCACGGCTGCCTGGTCGCGCGGGCGGAGGAGCTGCAGGGCGCGCGGATTCGCCTCGACTTCCCGTCGGTGGGCGCGACCGAGAACATCCTGATGGCCGCGGTGCTCGCCGAGGGCGAGACCGTCATCGACAATGCCGCGCGCGAA
>NZ_JBSGBY010000675.1:0-4352 GCF_053601505.1 Nocardia sp. NPDC004722 | reverse complement strand
GAGTAGACCGCCAGGCGGGTCAAACCGGTAGGTACGACCAAGGGCAGACAGCGCTCCACGAAATCCAGCGCCCGCTCGAAATCACCGGCGCACGCAGCTGCCCCGGCGGCATTGGCCAGGCACGAGTACGCCATATCCGGCCGCCCGGCCCGCCCGGCGGCATGCGCGGCGGCGATCAACGGGCCGTAACTCTCGGTGAAGCGGCCCACCCGCAAAAGCACATGGGCCCGCGCGAAACTGATGTCGTGCGCGAGCAATTCGGGCAGGGTACGGCCGTGCACGAGCCGATCCACCTCGCGCAGCAAGGCCGTCGCCACCTCCGGATCCCCGGCGACCGCCTCCGCCCAGGACATTCCGGCCAGCGCCTCGGCCCGGATCCAGGGATCCGGTTCCGGCACCCGCTCGAGGACATCCAGCGCGGCCCGATAGGACCGCCGCGCCTCCCGCGGATGACACACCCCGCCCCGCAACCACCGCCCCCGCCGCAACCACGCATCCACCAGCGCGTCGGCATCGGCAGTCGCGATCAACGCCAATGCACTGCTGAACGCGGCATCGGAGGCGTCCAGTAGCCCCCGCCACGCCTCGATCTCCGCGAGTTCGAGCATCGGACCGGCGTTCTCCGGATCCAATTCGACCGCCTGCCGCAGATATTCGGCCGCCTCGGTCATGGCCGCCACCGCCCGCGCCGCCGCTGCGGCCTGCCGCAACTCGGCGGCCGCGCGGCTCCGGTGCCCGGCCAGGCGCAGGTGCCGGGCCAGTTCGACGGCGCGGCGGCGACCGCTGGCCGTGCCGTGCTCACGCAGGCTCGTGGCCAGCGCGTCGTGCAGCCGCACCCGCCGCAGCGCAGGAATCTCGTCGTAGACCGCTTGCCGCAGTGATTCGTGCCGATACCCGATCGCGTCCTCGCGCACCCGAAGCAGTCCCGCGCCAAGCGCTTCCGTGGCGGCGACGGCCGGATCGGGCAGCAGCGGCAGCGCCGTGACCTCCGCTCGATTCAGATCGCGGCCGGTGGCGGCAACCAACTCCAGCAACAGTCGACCGGCCTCGCTCAGCCGCGCCATGGCCGACGCGGTCGCCACCCGCAACCCGTCCGCCGGATCACCAGCACCGAGCTCGACGTGCCGAGCGGTCTCGATCGCCAGCAGGGGATTACCGTCGGCCGCCGCCAGAATGCGATCCTCCACCGGCCCGGGCAGTCGCGCGGCTTGGCGCACGATCAGCCGAATCGACTGTGCGGGCAAGGGTTTCAGCGAAACTTCCAACCGCAGCGCCCCCTTGGCGCGCAACGCACCCAGCACCGCATCCACTCGCGGCCGCGGCGGTAATCCCCGCCGCGTCAGGATCAACAGCACCGGCACCCGCGAAAGCCGCCGCCCCACATACCGAAGCAGCTCGAGGCTGGACGGATCAGCCGCCTGCAAATCCTCCAGCGCCAGCGCGAGCGGCCGGCGCGCAGCCAGGAACCCGAGCAGCTCGACAACCGACTCGAACAGCCGAATCCGATCATGCTCAACCCCGAGCGCGATGCCCGCCTGCGTCCCACGTGCAGTGACCTGCGCCAAAGGCGTTGGCGCACCGTGGTGGCCGGGCCGGTCAGGTGTACCCGCCGCCGACCGGACGGAGCGATGGTCGACCACGACCGAGGCGATCGCGCGGGATGGCGCGTCCACCTGAGGCGGCGTGTCCACCGACACCCGCGTCGCGGTCAGGCCCAAATGCGCTGCTACCTCCGGGGTTCCCGCCGGTGGCGGTGTCCGACCCGTGTCGCGCGGTTGAGCTGGTGTGGTTGCCGAAGGCGTGGATTCGGCGTCTGGCCCGGGTGCGGAGGGCAGGCCCAAATGCGCTGCTACCTCCGGGGTTCCCGCCGGTGGCGGTGTCCGACCCGTGTCGCGCGGTTGAGCTGGCGTGGTTGCCGAAGGCGTGGGCTCGGCGTCCGGCCTGGGTGCGGAGGGTAGGCCCAAATGCGCTGCTACTCCGGGCAACAGCCGCGCCAGGTCTGCCGCCCACAGTGTGCCCTCGGGCAGCCGGTCGTCCGGCTCGAGCACCTCGGCCAGCAGCTCCGACCACAGTTCGTACGGTGCGCCACCGAGGGCGCCGGGTGCGCCGATCGCTGTGCGGGCTCCGTCGTGGCGGGCGATGGTGAGTAGTTCCTCCGCGAGCCGGGTCTTGCCGATTCCGCCGTCGCCGCTCAGGGCCACCACCATCCCCGCACCGTCGCGCGCCCGCTGCCAGCAGGAGGTCAGTGCCTGCAACTCTGTGCTCCGGCCGTAAAGCGTTGCCGCCATTGCTGTTCCGGCAACATCGACGCTCCGGAACTGGCCACTGCCCGTGGTGCTGCCTACTCCCTCAGGAATGGCCGAGACTGCGGACGCGGCTGCGAATCCCGGCGCGGTCAGGGCGGCCGATCCCGTCGGGAGCCCGCTGAGCGCATTGCCGGGTGCTGCCGGAGCCATCGTGTTGATCAGGGCCAGGGTGGCGGCGGCGGGTTCGACATCCAATTCGGAGCGCAAGGCTTCACGTAAGCGGGTGAATGCGGTCATCGCGGCGGGCAGATCACCGTCGGCCGCGGACAGGCGGATCAGTTCGCGCGTCGCCTCTTCGTCCAACGGGCGCACTGTCGCACGGCGGTGGGCTCGGGCTCGGGCTCGGGTGAGGTCGCCGCCGGATTCGGCCGCCTGCGCGGTGACGGCCAGCAGGGCGGCCAGGCGGTGGGCGTACTCGTCGCGGGAGCGTTGGACCCATTCCTCGTCGTGGTCGGCGAGCAGGTCGCCGCGGCAGAGGCTGATCGCCTGCTCGGCGTGGCCCGCGGCGCGGAGACGATCGAACTCGACGGCGTCGACCCAGACCGCGTCGCGCCGCAGTTCGATGGTGTCGCGGTCGGTCCGGAGCGCCGAGGCATGGGGGCCGAGGGTGTTTCGCAGGGTCCAGATCGCGTTGCGGAGGCTGGCTCGGGCCTTGGCGTCGGGGGCGTCGGGCCAGAATTGGGCGCAGGTTCGGGTGCGAGGGTGGGGGCCGGGGTGCAGGGCGAGCCAGGCCAGCAGGGAACGGATCAGCCGACCGCGCGGGAGCGGCACGGGATCGTTGTCCTGTTCGATCCCGAGTGCACCGAAGACGTGAATCCGCAGCATAACCACCATCCGATGACAGGAACGGTAGTCCTCGCGGGCGGGTCTGTCTCCGCGTTGACGATCAAATGACGGGGCGCTCCGATGCTGGGATCAGTGGCCGCGACGGACGGCCCCCATCCGGAGAGACACGATATGAGCACCATGGAATCCACCGCGCGGTTCGACCTCGCGGCGCTGCGGCGGGGCATCGAGGAGCGTGACGCCGCCCAGCTGATCGACCTGTACGCCGAGGACGCGGAATTGCGGCTGGTCGATCGGCTGCACCCGCCGAGCAATCCGCAGATCCTGCGCGGACGAGATCAGATCGGCGACTACCTCACCGACATCTGCAGCCGCGATATGACCCACCGGGTGCAGCACTTGACCTCCGAGGGCGATCGGGTCGCCTTCACCGAGGACTGCGAATACCCGGGCGGCAGTCGCGTGCTGTGCGCGGCCACTCTCGACATCGCGGACGGGCACATCGTGCGTGAGGTCGGCGTCCAGGTCTGGGACGAGTGAGCACGATGACCGACAACACGATTCAGGGAGCCCGCGCGGAACACCGCGATTTCGCCGCCCCGGACGAGGTGCGCGCCTTCGAGCACGGGCAGATGGAAGTGGTCCACGTGCAGGGTGCCGACATCGGCCGCCTGGTGTTGAAGCCCGGCTGGCGCTGGTCGCAGGACGTCAAACCGATGGCGGGCACCGAATTCTGCGAAGCGCCGCACTTCCAGTACCACGTGGCCGGGACCCTGCACATCCAGATGGCCGACGGCACCGAGTTCGACGCCGTCCCCGGCATGGTCACCGCGCTGCCGTCGGGTCACGACGCCTGGGTGGTCGGCGACGAGGACGTGGTGGTCGTGGACTGGTGGGGTGCGAGCAACTACGCCAAGTGAGCGCGCTCCCGCGGGGTGAGCGCACAGGCGGTGGGTAGGGGCGCAGCCGGTGGGCGGCCGATCCGGAGATCGGCCGCCCACTGAAATCAGTTGTCGGTGAAGGTGATTCGCACGGTGACCGGGTCGCTCTCCAGCACCGCGAACATGCCGCGGGCGAGCGGGGCCAGCAGGGGATGCGGGGCGAAGCTGCGGGTGCGGGCCACCACGTCGTCGTCGGGGAGCAGCACGGCGGTGGCGGTGCGCCAGCACGCGGGCACCCCGGTGCCCTGACAACTCACAGTATGTCCCGAATATCCCTCGGCCCGAGGACATCTCATGTCGAAGCCACTCTCATTCGCCG
>NZ_JBSGBY010000674.1:0-4357 GCF_053601505.1 Nocardia sp. NPDC004722 | reverse complement strand
CATCGACGTCCTGGGCACACCGGAAACCTACAACCACTACCCGACCGGATGGGCGGCAGCCTTTTCCACGCCGTTCCAGATGTTCAAACGCTACGCCCAGTTCTCCGGCGGCACCTGCGATCCGCTGGTCATCTCCTGGCCCAAGGGCATCAAGGCCAAAGGCCAACTGCGCCACCAATACCACCACTGCACCGATATCGTGGCGACCATCTACGACGTCACCGGCGTCAAGATGCCGGAGGAGTACCGGGGCGTGAAACAGTATCCGCTCAACGGTGTTTCGATGCGCTACACCTTCGACGACCCGGACGCGAAAACCCAGAAGGAACGCCAGTACTACGCCATGCTCGGCACCCGCGGCATCTGGCAGGACGGCTGGAAGGCTTCCTCGGTGCATGCCGCCCTGTCGGACAAGGGTCATTTCAGCGACGACAACTGGGAGCTCTACCACGTCGACGAGGACCGCTCCGAGTCCAAGGATCTGGCCAAGGACAACCCGGACAAGCTCAAAGAGCTGATCGCGTTGTGGAACACCGAGGCCAAGAACAACTATGTACTGCCGCTGGATGACCGCACGGCCGTCGAACTGCTCACCATCGAGCGGCCGCAGAGCGAACCGCCCCGCGACAAGTACGTCTATTACCCGGGCACCTCGGCGGTGCCCGAAGGCGTGGCAGTCAATATCCGCGGCAAGTCCTACAAGATCCTCGCGGATGTCGACTTGCAACCCGATGCGCAAGGCGTGCTCTTCGCGCACGGTTCACGCTTCGGCGGTCACACCCTGTTCATCAAGGACGGGCAGCTGCACTACGTCTACAACTTCCTCGGCATCAAACCCGAACAGGATTTCGTCTCTTCCCAACCCGTGACACCGGGCAAACATGTCCTCGGCATGGAGTTCAAACTCGAAGGCAAGGGACCCAACGGCGAATCCACCGGCACCACAACGCTCTACATCGACGGCGCGCCCGTGGCCAACGGTCCGATGCGCGCCCAAACCGGCAAGTTCACCCTCGCCGGTGACGGCCTGTGCGTCGGCTACGACAGCGGCGACAACGTCTCCCAGCAATACCAGCATCCCGGCACCTTCACCGGCGGCACCATCGAGAGTGTCACCGTCGACGTCGGCAAGGAATCCTTCGCCGACGCGCAGAAGGAGGCCGCCGCCGCGCTCGAACGCAATTAGCACGGGCGACCAGCACGCCCGCGGCCCCGAACGGCCGCGGGCGTGCTCGTCATTTCTCAGTCGACGGGTCCTCGGGCCGTCAGGATGATCCTGAGTACGTGCTCGACCGCGGACTCGAACATCGCGCCACGCAGCTCGTCTCGCGTGGCGAGGTTGCGGGTGGCGAGGTCGAGTATCTGATCGGGGGAGAGGCGGCGTACGACCAGGGCCGCGACCTCTTCCAGATCGAGCTCGTTGTTCGCGTTGTCCAGCCTGGTCAGGGCGAACGCGACGATGATCTCCTCGTCGGTCATGGTTCGCCTCCGGCGGTCGTCTGCTCGGCAGTGCTGTGGTAGCCGAGATCAATAATACGGCGGCGACTTGACCTGAACCATTGTTGAGGTTGGAGAGTGGGGTGTATGGAAGCCAAGGCACTCTCACATGCAGCAATTGTCGGTATCGGCGAGTCCACTCGGTTCGCTCACGAGACGTTCGCTCTGCGCGACGGGCTGTTTCGGGATCTGGTCGAGGATTACGACTTCCGGACCTTGGCTGTGCAGGACAGCGCGAATGTCGGTGCGGCGCTGGATGCTTATGTTCGGGAGGGGAAGGGGACGGCGGTCGAGGCGTTGCGGGATGCTTGGCGGCCGTGGCGGACCGAGGAGATGGTCGGCGCGCTGGAGTGGATTCGGGAGTTCAATCTGGCGCATCCGGGTGATCAGGTGCAGATCATCGGAATCAATCCGGCGCAGGCGAAGCCGGAGGATTATGACTTCGTTCTGGCGGCCGTGCGAGACGTTGCCCCCGACCGAGTGGCCGAGTTGGCCGGGCATCTGGACCCCATTCGGACCGCGCACAGCATGGACGAACATGTCCAGCGCGCCAAGGGAGTTCACCCCGGTCGCCTATTCCGCGAACACGCACACGACGCCTCGGAGCTGGTCGCCCGGATTCCCGGGCTCGACGAAAACGTCAGCGCTCGAATGGCTTTGATCGAGGAGTTTCACCGGCACAGCGTCGCGGGTCGGGGCAGCTACGCGGGGGAAGGTGAGCTCTGGGCGGCGACGATCATCGGGCACTACCAGCGCACGGGATCGCGGACCGTGTACTGGGACGGCATCGCGCACGTGTCGGCCGGGGCCGCGGCGTTGGGTCTGGCCGCCGGTACGGGAGACAACGCGAGTGTCGGCAGTGTGCTGCGCGAGCATTTCGGCCGTGACTATGCCGCGGTGGCAATCGGATTCCATCACGGGAACGTCGGTGTGGCCGAGATCCCGGCCCCCGCACCCGATTTCCTGGACGCTGAGCTGGGGGAGCGGGGCGAGTCGCCGCTGTGGCTGGATATGCGGACCGATCCGATCGAGACGCCGGTCAAGATGCGGGTGATCAGCGGCGTCTACGACCCGGCCCGGGATGCCGACGAGCACTTGGCGATTCACAATCTGGCGGAGGCGTTCGACCTCGTCGCCCACATCCGCGAGGTGACGCCGGTGCGCTGGCTGCCCTGAGCGGCCTAGCCGATTCGCGCGGTGACCACGTCGATCGAAGCCGTGACGACCCCGGTCGACACCGTGTCGCCTTCGACCAGCAGGTCACCGCCGGGCGCCCACACCGCGGATCCGCCGCATCCCACCCACGGCCCGGCCGGGCCGACGTGATTGGCCAGCACCACGGACATTGTCGAGTCGCGGGCGATCGCGGGATAAATGGTGGCCCGCTCGTGCACGCCACCGGTGGTGCCGTACAGCGAACTGGCCAGGTGGACAGCGCATCCGGCGGCGGCGTTGCGTGCGATGAGCTCGGGAAAGTGATTGTCGAAACAGGTGGCCAGCGAGAATCGCAGCCCGCCGAGCTCGAATCGCCCGTCCTGCGCGCCGGCGACGAACAGCTCGCGTTCATGCTCGAAGAGGTGCTGCTTGAGGTAGGTGAGGACCGGTTCGCCGGTGGCGCTGTAGACGTGCGTCGCGATGGCGGGCCCGCGATCCGTCGGCGCGGCACAGTTGATCACGGTCGCCAGCCCGGTGTTCCGCAGCGCATCCAGTCGCGGATCGTCGGCGCCGACAAGCAGACCGGGATCGGCGGCGATCTGCGGCAACTCGTATCCGGTGAGCGTCAGCTCCGGGAAAACCACGAGTTCCGCTCCCGCGTCCCGTGCCTCGGTGGCGAGTTCGACCGCCTGCTTCGCGTTGGCGAGGACATCCCCGGGGACACAGGTGAGCTGGGCGGCCGCGATCTTCACACCGCCCAGCATTCCAGGCGGTGGCTCGGTGCCTGCCGGTGGCTCAGCTGTAGCCGACCGCGGGGAGGTGTGGCAGCTGGTGACTCATGCGGTCGCGTTTGGTGCTGAGGTAGTGCACATTGTGCTCGGTCGGCTGGGTTTGCAAGGGGATCCGGTCGCGCACGGTGATCCCGTTGGCTTCCAGCCCGGACTGCTTGGCGGGGTTGTTGCTCAGCAGCGCAACGGAATTCACGCCCAGATCGGCGAGGATGCGCGCCGCCGCCCCGTAGTCGCGGGCGTCGATGGGCAGTCCCAGCCGGACATTGGCGTCGACGGTGTCGGCTCCGGCGTCCTGCAGTTCGTAGGCGCGCAGTTTGTTGAGCAGTCCGATGCCCCGGCCCTCCTGGCCGCGCAGGTACACGATCACGCCCCGGCCGGCGGTGGCGACCGCCTCGAGCGCGGCGTCGAGCTGCTCGCCGCAGTCACAGCGCAGCGAGCCGAAGGCGTCGCCGGTCAGGCATTCGGAATGCACTCGGGCAAGGGTGTTCTCACCGGTCACATCGCCGTAGACGAGGGCGAGGTGTTCCGCTCCGGTGTGCTCGTCGGCATACCCGTAGACCCGGAAGTCGCCGAACCGCGTCGGCAGGCGGGTCTCGACGATGCGGGAAATGCCGTGCTCCAGCTGCTTTCGATGCTCGATCAGATCGGCGATGGAGATGATCGGGATGTCCCACGACGCGGCCATCACGCGCAGTTCGGGCAGGCGGGCCATACTGCCGTCGTCATTGACGACCTCGGCGATCACGCCCGCGGGCCGCAGTCCCGCCAGCCGCATCAGATCGACCGCTGCCTCGGTGTGACCTGGACGGCCCAGCACGCCACGGGCATTCGCGCGCAGTGGGAACACATGCCCGGGCCGCGAGAGCTCGCCGGGCGTGGTGCGTGGATCGGCGAGCAGCCGCATGGTCTGCGCC
>NZ_JBSGBY010000673.1:0-4370 GCF_053601505.1 Nocardia sp. NPDC004722 | reverse complement strand
CCGCGGAATATCCGCTGGACCCGCCCCGCTAGTATGAAGACAGCTTTACGGCGTTGATCCGGCCATCACCGGGGAGTCTTCGG
This sequence comes from Nocardia sp. NPDC004722, assembly GCF_053601505.1. Taxonomy (NCBI): domain Bacteria; kingdom Bacillati; phylum Actinomycetota; class Actinomycetes; order Mycobacteriales; family Nocardiaceae; genus Nocardia; species Nocardia sp. NPDC004722. The sequence goes on along the minus strand of NZ_JBSGBY010000673.1, from coordinate 4,287 downwards.
AAGAACGGCGAGGCGACTCGCCTACTAGAACCGAACGGGTGAGCCCGTCACAGCTCGGAACGAGAGGCTCGGTCCCGCAAGGGTTTTCGCTGATCCAGCGGCCGGGCAAGCGGGGTGGTACCGCGGTTACGGCGCACCGAGCGCCGGGATCGTCCCCGTGCCCACTGTGATGGCACGAGGAGACGAGAGGCCGCTATGGCGGACGAGAGCAACACCCGAAACGCATATCCCCGGGTCGATCTGAGCCGGACCAGCGGCCAGGTGTCCTTCCCTGAGCTGGAGCAGCGGGTCCTCGACTACTGGGCCGCCGACGACACCTTCCGCGCCAGCATCGAGAACCGTTCGCAGGCAGAGGAATTCGTCTTCTACGACGGTCCGCCCTTCGCCAACGGATTGCCGCACTACGGTCATCTGCTGACCGGATACGTCAAGGATTTGATCCCGCGATTTCAGACGATGCGCGGGAAGAAGGTCGATCGGCGATTCGGTTGGGATACTCACGGCCTGCCCGCGGAAATCGAAGCTGAGAAGCAGCTCGGTATCACGGACAAATCACAGATCGATGCCATGGGGCTGGCGGAATTCAATGCCGCGTGCAAATCCTCGGTCCTTCGCTACACCAACGAGTGGCGTAACTATGTGACCCGTCAGGCGCGCTGGGTCGACTTCGACAACGACTACAAAACCCTCGACCTCGACTTCATGGAATCGGTCATGTGGGCGTTCAAGTCGCTGTATGACAAGGGCCTGATCTATCAGGGCTTCCGGGTGCTGCCCTACAGCTGGTACGAGCAGACCCCGCTGTCGAATCAGGAGGCCCGCCTCGACGACTCCTACCGGATGCGTCAGGACCCGGCCGTCACCGTCGACATGGTGCTGCGGGTGCCCGCGGACCATCCGCTGCACGCCCTGGACGGCGCGAACGCGCTGATCTGGACCACCACGCCCTGGACCCTGCCGTCCAACCTGGCGATTGCCGTGCACCCGGACGTCACCTACGCCCACATCGAGGGCCAGGACGGCAAGCGGTACGTGCTTGCCGCCGAGCGGGTGTCGCACTACGCGCGCGAGTTCGGCGAGGAGCCGACCGTGCTGTCGGAGCACTCGGGCGCGGCGCTCGAGGGGCTGCACTACTTGCCGCCGTTCGACTTCTTCCTCGGCCACCCGCGCGCGCACCGCGTGCTCAACGCCGACTACGTGACCACCGACTCCGGCACCGGCATCGTGCACCTCGCGCCCGCCTTCGGTGAGGAGGACATGGATGTCGCCTCGGCCAACGGGATCGAGATCGTGCAGCCGTTGGACGCGGGCGGCAAGTTCACCTCGATGGTGCCGCCGTACGAGGGCCTCATGGTCTTCGACGCCAACCCGGTCATCATCAAGGACCTCAAGGCCGCCGGAAAGCTGTTGCGGCACGAGACCATCGAGCACTCCTACCCGCACTCGTGGCGGTCGGGCCAGCCGCTGATCTACATGGCGGTGCCGTCCTGGTTCGTGGCGGTCACCAAGTTCCGCGACCGCGCGCTGGAGCTCAACAAGGAGATCAGCTGGACCCCGGAGCATCTGCGCGACGGTCAGTTCGGCAAGTGGCTGGAGAACGCCCGCGACTGGAACATCAGTCGCAACCGCTACTGGGGTGCGCCCATCCCCGTGTGGATCTCGGATGATCCGGCCTACCCGCGCGTGGACGTCTACGGCTCGCTCGACGCCCTCGAGCGCGACTTCGGCGTGCGCCCCACCGATCTGCACCGCCCGGGGATCGACGAGTTGGTGCGCCCGAATCCCGATGACCCGACCGGGAAGTCGATGATGCGCCGCACCCCCGAGGTGCTCGACTGCTGGTTCGAGTCCGGTTCCATGCCGTACGCCCAGGTGCACTACCCGTTCGAGAACAAGGAATGGTTCGAGGGCACCTCAGACACCCCCGCGCACAGCCCCGGCGACTTCATCGTCGAGTACAACGGCCAGACCAAGGGCTGGTTCTACAACCTGCACGTGCTGTCCACGGCGCTGTTCGATCGACCGGCGTTCAAATCGGTTGTCGCGCACGGCATCGTGCTCGGTGACGACGGCCTCAAGATGTCCAAGTCCAAGGGCAACTACCCGAACGTCAACGAGGTCTTCGACCGCGACGGCTCCGACGCCATGCGCTGGTTCCTGATGGCGTCCCCGGTGCTGCGCGGCGGCAACCTGATCGTCACCGAGCGCGGCATCCGCGAGGGTGTCGGCCAGGCGCTGCGCCCGCTGTGGAACGCGTGGACGTTCCTGCAGCTCTACGCGACCGCGCCGGGCACCTGGCGCACCGACTCGAAGAACGTGCTGGACCAGTACATCCTGGCCAAGCTCGCGCAGACCCGCGACGTGATGACCGACGCCCTCGAGGTGTACGACATCGCGACCGCCTGCGACGAGCTGCGCACCTTCGCCGACGCGCTCACCAATTGGTATGTGCGCCGGTCGCGTTCGCGCTTCTGGGAAGAGGACCGCGACGCCATCGACACCCTGCACACGGTGCTCGAGGTGACCACGCGACTGGCCGCTCCGCTGCTGCCGCTGCTGTCGGAGGTCATCTACCGGGGGCTGACCGGTGAGCGTTCGGTGCACCTGACCGATTGGCCGACCGCGGAGGAACTGCCGCACGACGCCGCGCTGGTGTCGGCCATGGACGAGGTCCGCACGGTCTGCTCCACGGTGCTGAGCCTGCGCAAGGCCCAGAATCTCCGTGTGCGCCTGCCGCTCTCGGAGGTCACCGTGGCGGCCGCCGACGCGGAGCGCCTGCGGCCCTTCGCGGATCTCATCGCCGACGAGGTGAACGTCAAGCGCGTCGATCTCACCACCGACGTGGCCGCCCACGGCCGCTTCGAGCTCGTGGTGAACGCGCGCGCCGCGGGCCCGCGCATCGGCAAGGAAGTCCAGACGGTCATCAAGGCCGTCAAGGCGGGGGAGTGGAACGAGACCGCCGACGGCACCGTCACCGCCGCCGGAATCGCCCTGCTGCCCGAGGAATACACCCAGCGCCTGGTCGCCGCCGAACCCGAGTCCACCGCCGCCCTGCCCGGCAATGCCGGTCTGGTGGTGCTGAACTCGCTCGTCACCGAGGAACTCGAGGCCGAGGGCTGGGCCCGCGACCTCATCCGCGACCTCCAGGAAACCCGCAAGTCCCTGGGCCTCGACGTCTCCGACCGCATCACCGTGGTCCTCGACGTCCCCGCCGAGCGCCGGGACTGGGCCGAAACCCACCGCGCCCTCATCGCGGGCGAAATCCTCGCCACCGCCCTCACTTTCGCGGCGACCGGCGAGGACGCCAGCGAGATCGTCGGCGGCGTGAAGGTCTCGATCACCAAGGCGTAGCTCGCAACCTCTGAGGTCCTGTGCCCCGCTGCATGAGCAGCGGGGCACAGTGCTGTTCTCGTCATTCCATCGCTGCTGGGTGTTCGTGACCTGTCGGTCGGCGCGGATTGGTTTGGCCGGGATCAGTTTTCGGGGGTGCGGGGGCGCAGGCCGTCGAGGATGGGGTCGACCATGTCGGCGGCTTCGGCGACGTCGCCCACGCCGAGCAGGAAGCGGACGTAGACGGGGCCGTAGAGCATGTTGGTCATGGCGAGCAGGGACAGATCGTCGCGGATTTGGCCTGCGTGGATGGCGGATTCGAGGCGGACCGCGCCCTTCTGGGCGCGTGGTTCGACGAAGGTGTCGCGGACCAGTTGCAGCAACGCCGGGTCGTGCTGGGCTTCGGCGATGACGCCGCGGTAGACGCACCCGACGTCGCCGGCCAGCATGCGGGACAGGCCGTGGATCTGGGTTTTCAGGTCGGCGGCGATGTCGCCGGTGTCGGCGAAGTCGGTGGCGGAGCCGATGCGGTCGTTGATGGCTTCCAGGGCGATCGCGCCCTTGGACGGCCACCAGCGATAGATGGTCTGTTTGCCGACGCCGGCCTTGGCGGCGATGGCCTCGATGGTCAGTTTGCCGTAGCCCTTGCTGACCACCAGTTCGAAGGTCGCGTCCAGGATCGCCTGGTGGGATTTGGCGTTGCGCAGTTCGGGTTTGGGCGGCTGTGGCATGGCTTCAGCATACCGCCAAACGAGACGGAACGTCTCGTCTTGACAGTGGTCCGCAATCGGTCTAACTTCATCAACAAGACGAGACGGACCGTCTCGCCGAAGGATCGGAACTCGGTCGCTAGGAGCGAACAATGTCCAGGAAATCGCGCTGCCTGGCCAGAATTTCGAAGTCGACCGCACACCGGAACAAGAGAAGCATGTGCTGGACACTCTTTTCGCGCTCCTC
>NZ_JBSGBY010000672.1:0-4371 GCF_053601505.1 Nocardia sp. NPDC004722 | reverse complement strand
ACCACTCAAACCGACTATAGGGGTTGACCCGGAGTGGGCTTCGTCGTTAAATTCTAACTAGCAAAACAACGTATGATGGTTAGATCATCCGAAGGGGTTCTCATGACCGCACCTGTTCTCGCCACCGGGCACATCGGCCTCAATGTCACCGACATCGACCGGTCGGTCGCCTTCTACCGGCAGGCCCTCGGCTTCGAACAGCTCGGCGCGGGCGGCGAGGACGCGCGCCGCTTCGCCTTCCTCGGCCGCTCCGGCCAACTCCAGCTCACCCTCTGGCAGCAGAGCGACGGCGAGTTCTCCCCGAAAACCCCCGGCCTGCACCACCTCTCCTTCCAGGTCGAGAGCATCGATCAGGTCCGCGAGATCGAATCGGTCCTGAAGGAACTGGAGGTGACCTTCGCCCAGGACGGCGTCGTCGCCCACCGCGAGGGCGCGAGCTCCGGCGGCGTCTTCTTCCTCGACCCCGACGGCATCCGCCTCGAAGTCTTCGCCCCCACCGGCGCGGACGACGCCCCCGCCCCCAGCGGTGCCGCCCCCACGTGCGGCTTCTTCTGACCCGAAACATCCCAACAGACATCGGAATTCGAGGGAAGGGCCGCCACCGCGGTGGCCCGACGGGAGCGCCACATGAACGCACCATCGACACACGATTCGCGGCCGCTCGGTGCGAGGGCGGCCGGCGGTACCGGGTCGGGCGGCGTCTTTCACCACGGGGAGTTGGCAGTGCAGCGGCGGATGGGACAGGCCGATATCGCCGCGCGGGTCGGTCGCATGATTCGTTCCGATATCCCCGCTGCGGCAATGGAATTCCTGGCCGAACAGCCGATGATCGTGGTCGCCGCCGCCGATGATGCCGGACGTATCTGGGCGAGCCAATTGGTCGGTCCGCCGGGGTTCGTGCACGCGTCCGGCGATCGGTCCATCGAGGTCGACGCGTTGCCGGTCGCGGGGGATCCACTCGCGGAATCGCTGCACGGCACCCGTCAGGTCGGCATGATCGCCTTGCAGCCGCAGCTCCGGCGTCGGATGCGGGTCAACGGCACGATCACGGCCGCCGGGCGGGGCCTGCGCATCGATACCGAGCAGGTGTACTCGAACTGTCCGAAATACATCTCACGCCGTGGTGTCGAGGAATGGGTGACGGCGGGTGAGCCGACCGTCAGGAGTGCCGCCGAACTGGATGCCGCTCAGCAGCAGCTCATTTCCCGCACCGACGCGTTCTTCGTCGCCTCCGCCGACCTCGAAGGCCGCGCCGACGCCTCCCATCGCGGCGGCAATCCCGGCTTCCTGCAAGTACTTTCACCGACCCGGCTGCGCTGGCCGGACTATCGCGGCAACTCCATGTTCATGACTCTCGGCAATATCGCGGCCGACCCGCGCTGCGGGCTGCTGATCCCGGACTGGCGCTCGGGCGTCACCCTCCAGCTCACCGGGACCGCCGAAATAACCTGGGACGAAACCACGTTCGCTACCGGAGCGCAATGCTCCATCGACTTCACCCTCACCGAAGTCGTCGAGATCTCGGACGCCACGCCACTGCGCTGGAGCGAACCAGAGCTCTCTCCCGTCAACCCCTGAGCACCGAAAGGTTCCCCGCTATGCGTCCACCCCTGCCGCCCTTCGTCGATATGGAAGCCGCCCAGGCGAAGGTCCGCGCCGCCGAAAACGCCTGGAACACCCGCGATCCCGAAACCGTCGCCCAGGCGTACACCGAGGATTGCGTGTGGCGTAACCGCGACGAGTTCATCACCGGCCACGCCGAGATCATCGACTTCCTGAAGCGCAAGTGGGCGACGGAGAACGGCTACGCCCTGCGCAAGGAACTCTGGGGCTTCCGCAACAACCGCATGGCCGTCCGCTTCCAATACGAGTGGCACGACGACCACGGCCAGTGGTACCGCAGCTACGGCAACGAGCTCTGGGAATTCGCCCCCGACGGCCGCATGTCCCGCCGCGAAGCCAGCATCAACGACATCCCCATCCCCGAAGACCAACGCCGCATCTTCGGCCCTCGCACCCCCGAAGAATCCGACGCCCCCCTGCCCCTGCAATAGCAACATGGTCAGACGGTGGAGCCGCGCCAGGCCAGGTGCAGTTGGCCGGTGCCGCGGGGTGGGCGGAAGGCGCACAGGGCGGGGCTGAAGTGGCATTCGAAAGCGGCTGCGCGGGTGGGGGATTGCCACGTGCTCTCGCCGTCGAAGGTGGAGTGCCAGAGTTCGTCGCCGCTGGCGGATTTCCAGGCCAAATGCAGCAGACCCGCGTCGGCGGCCAAGGCGGGGGCGTGGTCGGAGTACGCGTCGACGGGGTTCGTCCGCGCGGTCCAGGTGACGGCATTGCCGGAGCTCCACAAGCGGATCCACTTGTCATCGTCGAGCGGGGCATGCGTGCCGCGGTTGGCGAGGTAGAGGGTATCGCCGAGGACGGCGACCGCGGGGGAGTCGGCGGAGGCGATGCCGGGCAGGATCGTCGGGGCGGTCCAGCCGTCGTCGGTGCGTATCGACAGGTAGATGCTCTGATTCGAGGTCAGCGGGGTGTCGGGGCCGCGCCAGAACAGGTGTGGCACACCGTGGAAGGAGATCAGCGCGGGGGCGCAGGCCGTCTCCGCGCCGCCGAGCATCTGCTGGGGTCCCCACTTGTGTCCGTCGCTGGAGGTCGACCACCAGACGTTCTGGTCGCGGTCCGCGCCCTTCCATGCCAGATACAGCGTCTGGTCGCCGATTCCGGCGGCGGTGAGCGTCGGGTGCTCGGAGGTGGCGACATTCGGGATGTTCCACGGGACCGACCAGCTCTGGCCGTCGGGCGTGCTCGACAGCCAGATCGAATCGCTGCTGTCTTCGGCGCGCCAGGCCAGGTGCAGGTTCTCCTGGAACACCGCCAGCGCCGGGCCGCGCGGGGAGGTGGCGTCGGGAACCGTTGCCTGCGAAGTCCATTGGCCGCCCTCGGGTGCGGCGGAGGTCCACAGGCGGGTGTCGGGGCGGGGTAGTGCGGACATGGGAATTCACCGTGGCTTTCTGCAGGAGAACGGTGGGATCACGAGGGGGCGAACCACACTGTGCGCCGGTGGCCCGAGTGTAGTTCGCCCGACCTGGTGATCATTCGAAAACGCTTCTTGCAGAACGGAATTCACTTGTCCCCGGACTTGCCGGTCGGTCCGGGATGGCACGCTGCGTCAGCCGACCGGCACGGGTTCCGCGGTGGTGGGGGCGGGGATGCGCTCGTGGGCGCGGAACAGTGCGAAAACCAGCACGCCGCAGACGATTCCGACCGCACCGGCCACCGCGACCGCGGAATTCAGACCGGTCACGAAGTGCGACAGCGTCGGACGGCCGTCACCGGCGGCGCTGCGGAACACCGTGCCCAGCACCGCGACACCGAGCGCGAGCCCCAGTTGCCGCGCGGTGTTCACCGCACCTGCCGCGGTGCCGCTCTGCTGCGGCGGCACCGCCGCCATGCCGACCGCCACCAGCGGCGGTGCCATCACGCCGACGCCCGCGCCGATCACGAGCAGGCCCGGAATCGAAGCGGTCCAGGAGGATCCGGCATCGATGAGGGTCAACAGCCCGCTGCCGATCCCGATGACCACCAGGCCGCCGCCGATCGACCAGCGCGGGGACAGATCGTGCAGTTGTCGGCCGAACACGCCCGACACCAGGAAGGCGCTCACCGACATGGGCAGCAGCGACAGTCCGGCGCGCAGCGGCGTCAGATGCAGTTGCTGTTGCAGCCACAGCGAGATCAGCGGGCTGGCCGCGAAGGCCGCGAAACTCATGCCCAGCGCGGCGATCAGGGTGGCGACCAGGCCCGTGTGCCGCAGTAGCGGCAACGGCAGCATCGGTGCGGCGCTGCGGGATTCGATGACCAGGAACGAAATCAACGCCGCCGCACCGAGGATCAGCGTGGCCACGGTGCGCGCATCGGTCCAGCCGTGCTCGCCGCCGCGGATGATGCCGTAGACGACCGCGGTCGCGGCCAGCGCGAAGCTCGCCATGCCGGGCAGGTCGATCCGGCGGTCGGCGCGACGCGGGGACGGGCCGAAGGCGATGACCGTCAATGGAATCGTGATCGCGGCGATGGGCAGGTTGACGAAGAAGATCCACCGCCACGACAGCAGATCGGTGAGCACGCCGCCGAGCACCACGCCGATTCCGGCGGACGCGCCCGCCACCGCACCCCACGCACCGAACGCGACACCGCGATCACGGCCGGTGTAGGTGGCGTGCAGCAGTGACAGGGTGGTGGCGAGCATGGCCGCGCCGCCGATGCCCTGGGCGGCGCGGGCCGCCACCAGCACCTCCGAGGATTGCGCGACGCCGCAGCTGGGGCGATGGTGTACCTCCGCTCTCGGAGTGGTGCGGCGGAAGGTCAGTGCCT
>NZ_JBSGBY010000671.1:0-4390 GCF_053601505.1 Nocardia sp. NPDC004722 | reverse complement strand
GCTGGCCATCGCGAAATACGAAGACCGGTACGTGATTCCGACCGCCGCGATGGCCGATGCGCAGCGGCTCGAGGAGTCGGCGCTGCCGAGTGAATGCAGTCTGGACTACGAGGGCGGGCCCGGTATGGGCGCGGACGGTCCGCTCGGTGGCGGCTCCGGGCGCAAGTCGCTGCCGCTGGTCACCATCGAGAGCTTCCACGCCATGCGCAAACAGCAGACCGCCGACGAGGTGGAGGAGTCGAGCCGATGACCCCGATCAGCGACGAGGTCGCGGTCGTCTATCGCATCGCGGCGGCCTGCCTGGCTTATCCGGGCGACGAATTCAACGACTCCCTGCAAGCCTTCGACACGGTGACCGCCGCCATCCGCCACCCGGCGGGTGCGCCGCTGCGCGAATTCCTCAGCGCCGTCACGCGATTGTCGGAGGCCGCGCACACCACGGCCTACGTGGACACCTTCGATTTCACCAATCGGCACAGCCTGTACCTGACCTGGTGGACCGACGGCGACACCCGCAACCGCGGCATGGGACTGGTGCGGTTCAAGGAGCACTATCGCGCACACGGTTTCGACTTCGACGATTCCGAACTGCCCGACTTCCTGCCCGCCGTCCTGGAATTCAGCGCGCTGTCCCGCACCGACACCCTGCTCAACGAGCATCGGCCCGCCCTCGAACTGCTCCGTATCGCCTTGGCAGAGAAGAACAACGACTACGCGCTCGTGCTCGCCGCGGTGTGCGCCACCCTGCCCGGGGCCTCGCCCAAGGACCGCGCGCAAGCCAAGGCCATGGCCCGCAGCGGCCCGCCCCGCGAAACCGTGGGCCTCGAACCCTACGGCCACCTCGGAATGCTTCCCCTGCTGACTGGAGACCGTCGATGAGCATCTTTCTGTGGGGCGCACTGCCATACGTCGTGATCGTCCTGCTCGCCACCGGGCTGGCGTGGCGCTACCGCTACGACAAGTTCGGCTGGACCACCCGTTCCTCGGAACTGCACGAGTCGCGGCTGCTCAATATCGCCTCGCCGATGTTCCACTACGGCATCCTGTTCGTGTTCCTCGGCCACATCATGGGACTGTTCATCCCGTCCGCGTGGACCGACGCGATCGGCCTCAACGAGCATGCCTACCACCTGATGTCGCTGTTCGCGGGCACCGCGGCGGGCATCCTCGCGATCGTCGGCATCGTCATGCTGATCTACCGCCGCCGCACCAACGCCGGTGTCTTCCACGCCACCACGACCAATGACAAGGTCATGTACGTGGTGCTGGTCGGCGCGATCTTCATGGGCCTGTGGGCCAAGCTCGCGCACGCGAACATTCACGAGGGCTACGACTATCGCGAGACCATCGCGCCGTGGGCGCGCAGCATCTTCCTGCTGCACCCCCGCGTCTCGCTGATGGAGTCGGTCCCGGTGCTGTTCCAGGTGCACGCCGTCATCGGCATGGCGCTGCTGGCGCTGATCCCGTTCACCCGGCTGGTCCACATGTTCAGCGCGCCGGTGCAATACCTGTTCCGCCCCTACATCGTCTACCGCAGCCGCGACCCCAAGCAGCTCTCGGAGCGGCCCGCCCGGCGCGGCTGGGAGCGCATCGACGCCGGGCGCTGAGAGCCCGTCTCAGGCCGGACGGGGCCAGCTCCAGTTCGCGACCTCGGGAATGTCCTCGCCGTGTTCGCGGGTCCACAGGCGGGCCGTCCAGCGCGCGTCTTCCATGTCCTGACGCAGCACCGCGGCCTGCTGGCGCAGGCCGGGGACCCGGTCGATGACGTCCATGACCAGGTGGTAGCGGTCGATGTCATTGAGCATGACCATGTCGAACGGTGTTGTGGTGGTGCCCTTCTCCTTGTAGCCGCGCACGTGCAGACCGGCGTGGTTGGTGCGCCGGTAGGTGAGGCGGTGGATGAGCCACGGGTAACCGTGGAAGGCGAAGATGACGGGGCGGTCGGTGGTGAACATGGTGTCGAATTCCCGGTCTGACAGCCCGTGCGGGTGTTCGCCCTCCGGCTGCAGACGCATCAGATCGACCACGTTGATGACACGAATCCGCAACTGCGGCAACCGCTCCTGCAGAATCGAGGCGGCCGCGAGCGTCTCCAGGGTGGGCACGTCACCGGCGCAGGCCAGCACCACGTCCGGGGTGGTGCCCGGATCGTCGTTGTGCCCCGCCCATTCCCAGATGCCCGCGCCGCGCGCGCAGTGCACCGCCGCCTGCTCGACCGAGAGCCAATCCTCTTGCGGCTGTTTGCCCGCCACCACGACATTCACGTAATGGCGTGAGCGCAGGCAGTGGTCGTAGGTCGAGAGCAGGGTATTGGCGTCCGGCGGCAGATACACGCGCACGATCTCGGGCGACTTGTTGAGCACCACGTCCAGGAATCCGGGGTCCTGATGGGTGAAGCCATTGTGGTCCTGTCGCCAGACATGCGACGAGAGCAGGTAATTCAGGCTCGGGATCGGCAAGCGCCACGGCACGGCCGAGCTGGCGTCGAGCCATTTCGCGTGCTGATTGAACATGGCGTCGACGATGTGGATGAACGCCTCGTAGCAGGTGAAGACGCCGTGGCGGCCGGTCAGCAGATAGCCCTCCAGCAGGCCCTGGCACATATGCTCCGACAGCACCTCGATCACGCGGCCGGTGCGATCCAATTTCTCGTCGTACTCACCGATTTCGGCCTGCCAGTCGCGGCCGGTGACGGAGAGGATGTCCTGTAGCCGGTTGCTGGCCAGCTCGTCGGGGGCGAAGGTGAGGAAGTTCTCGGGGTTGGCGGCGGTGACATCGCGCAGCCAGGCCCCGAGCACCCGGGTCGCCTCGTGCTTGGACCCGCCGGGACCGGCGACCTCGACGCCGTAGGAGCGCCAATCGGGCAGGCGCAGATCGCGCACCAGCGTCCCGCCATTGCTGACCGGGTTGGCGCTCATCCGCCGACCGCCGACCGGCACCAGCTTCAACAGCTCCGCGATCGGCCGCCCCTCCGCGTCGAACAGCTCGCCGGGCCGATACGACTCCAGCCACTGTTCCAGCACCGCACGATGTTCCGCATTGGTGCGCGCCCCCGGCAGCGGCACCTGGTGGGCGCGGAAGGTGCCCTCGACCGGTTCACCGTCGACCACCGGCGGGCAGGTCCAGCCCTTGGGGGTGCGCAGCACGATCATCGGCCAGACCGGATGCGCCCCGTCGCTGCCCTCGCGGGCCGCCCGCTGGATGGCCGCGATCGCGTCGAGGCACTGGTCGACGGCGGCGGCCATCGCCTGATGCACCGCCGCCGGGTCGCTCCCGGAGACCAGGACCGGGTCGTAGCCGTAACCGCGGAACAGCGACAGCAGCTCCGACTCCGGAATGCGCGCCAGGAGCGTCGGATTCGCGATCTTGTACTCGTTGAGCGCGAGAATCGGCAGCACCGCGCCGTCACGCAGCGGACTGAGGAACTTGTTGGCATGCCAGCTCCCGGCCAGCGGTCCGGTCTCCGCTTCACCGTCGCCGACCACGCAGAACACGGTCAGATCCGGATTGTCCAGGGCCGCACCGAAAGCGTGCAGCAGCGAATAGCCGAGTTCGCCGCCCTCGTGGAAGGAGCCGGGCGTCTCCGGCGCGCAGTGACTCGGGACGCCGCCCGGGTAGGAGAACTGGGCGAACAACGCGGCCATGCCCTCCGCGTCGCGGGGAATGTGGGTGTAGAGCTCGGAGTAGGTGCCCTCCAGCCACGCACAGGCATTCGGCCCCGGACCGCCGTGCCCGGGCCCGGCCACGAAGACCGCGTCCAGATCCCGCGCCAGGATCGCTCGATTGGCATGCGCCCACACCAGATTCAGGCCGGGCACGGTGCCGAAATGGCCGAGCAGCCGGGGCTTGATCTGCTCGGGTTCCAGAGGCGTCCGCAGCAGCGGGTTCGAGCGCAGATAGATCTGCCCGACCGCCAGGTAGTTCGCCGCCCGCCACCAGGCGTCGATGGTGCTCAGTTCGTTCCGGTCGAGCGGGCCCGCACTGTCGTCCAGCCGGTACGGGCGCGGCGGGACGGTCTCGCCGCCGCGACCGCCGACATTGTCGGCGGAGGTGTCTTCCGCATTGGTCAACTGCGTCATCAGCCGCATCTCCTCACGTTTCGGGACAGCGCTTCGCGGGACCTTCGACAGTGGAGCCGAAGCCCACGCTACCCGTGCGGCCGAACAGCTTCGAGACCGAGCGGTACGGGTTTAGGCTGGCAAATACTTCGTAACCACAATCCAGCGGACCCGGACGGAGCGTTATGGGATACCGACGGGGTGTAGGAGTGGTGTGCGCGGCCGTGGTGTTGACGGTCGCCATGGGGTGCGGGTCATCGACCTCCGATAAGTCGCAGGAGCCCGCTTACGCCGCGACGTTGCGGCCCCTCATCGAGAAACTGATGAAAGAC
>NZ_JBSGBY010000670.1:0-4394 GCF_053601505.1 Nocardia sp. NPDC004722 | reverse complement strand
GACGGCCTGACCCAGCGAGCCGGTGAGCACGCGCAGTCCGCCGTCCGGGGCGAACGGGTCGCTGGCGGAGCGCAGGACCGAGGTGTCGGTGCTGTCGGAAGGTGTTGAGCGAAACGTGAGTTCGCCGCTTTCCAGGCTCGCCGTGACTCGGTAATTGTCGCTCAAGCCCGCACCGACGACGGTGGTGACGTCGTCGTGGAGCAGCCCCGCATCCAGGAGCTCGCCGATCAAATATCCGGTGCCGCCGGCGTTGTGGAATGCATTCACATCGGCTGTCCCGTTGGGGTAGATCCGGGTCAAGGTGGGCACCGCTGCCGACAGCTCGTCGAAATCCTGCCAGCGCAAATCGATTCCGGCGGCGGCCGCGATCGCGACGAGGTGCATGGTGTGATTCGTGGATCCGCCCGTGGCGAGCAGCGCCACCACCCCGTTGACGATGACGCGCTCATCGATCATTTCGCCGAGCGACACGGAGCCGCCCTGTGACGCCGCGAGATCCACCAGGCGTCGGCCCGCGGCGCCCGTCAGCGCCTCGCGCAGAGGAGTGTTCGGCGGTACGAAGCTGGAGCCGGGCAGGTGCAGGCCCATGACTTCCATCAGCAGTTGATTGGAGTTGGCGGTGCCGTAAAAGGTGCAGGTGCCCGGCGCGTGGTAGCTCGCGGCTTCGGCGGCCATCAGATCGGCGTCATTGGCTTTGCCTTCAGCGTGCAACTGCCGGATTCGGCTCTTGTTGGGGTTCGGAATCCCGGACGGCATCGGTCCGGCGGGTACCAGGATGATGGGCAGGTGCCCGAACGCGAGCGCTCCGATCACCAGTCCGGGGACGATCTTGTCGCATACCCCGAGCAGCAGGGCGCCATCGAACATGTCATGCGCCAAGGCGATCGCCGTCGACATCGCGATCACATCCCTGCTGAACAGAGACAGTTCCATCCCGGGTCGGCCCTGCGTGATGCCGTCGCACATAGCGGGCACGCCTCCCGCGAACTGGGCGATACCACCGGCATCCGCGACGGCCTTGCGCAGCAGGTCCGGGTAGCTCCGGTACGGCTGATGCGCGGACAGCAGGTCGTTGTACGACGACACGATGGCGATGTTGGGTTGGACGTCACCGCGCAGAACCAGCTTCTCGGCGGGATCGCATGCGGCGAAGCCGTGCGCTAAATTGCTGCACGCCAACGACATTCGAGACGGCCCGATGGTGCGGGCGGCGTTGATGCGTTCGAGGTAGGCAGCGCGTTCGCGGGCGCTGCGTCGAACGATTCGGGCCGTGACCGCTGCTACGACGGGATGGACGCTCACTGGTTCTCCTCGTGCCACGTGCGGCCGTCGCGTTCGATCAGTGCGATGGCGGCGGCCGGACCGCTGGAACCGGCGGGATAAGCGCGAAGCGGTTGATCGTATTGGGACCAAGCTTCGAGAATGGGCGCGATCCACGACCACGCCGTTTCGATCTCATCGCGGCGCATGAAAAGCGTTGGATCGCCGCGCATCACATCACCGAGTAGCCGTTCGTAGGCATCGGGCAGCCGGGATCCGAAGGTCTCGGCGAAACTGAGGTTCAGGGGGACCGACCGCAACCGCAGGCCGCCCGGTCCCGGCTCCTTGGTGACGAGTCGCAGGTGCACGCCTTCGTCGGGCTGGAGTCTCAGCACCAGCTGGTTGGGTGTGGGTTCGGTGTCGGCGATGCCGCGGAACACCGAGTGCGGCACGCCTCGGAACTGCACGATGATCTCGGCGGCGGTCCGATCGAGCCGTTTGCCGGTGCGCAGATAGAACGGCACGCCACTCCAGCGCCAGTTCCGCACCTCCGCCCTGATGGCCACGAAAGTCTCTGTGGTGCTCGGTGTTCCGTCCAGTTCCTCGCTGTATCCGGGCACGAACTGCCCGCCGACCACGCCCGCGGCATAATGACCGCGCACCGTATTGCGTTGTACCTCGGTGCCCTTCAGTGGCCGCAGCGCCTGCAGCACTTTGAGTTTCTCGTTGCGCACGGCCTCGGGTTCGAGACGCGCGGGCGGTTCCATCGCGACCAGGCACAGCAGCTGCAGAAGATGGTTCTGCACCATGTCGCGCAATGCGCCGGAGTTCTCGTAATACCCGGTGCGTCCGCCGACACCGAGCGATTCGCTGACCGTGATCTGCACGTGGTCGATGGCGCCGGAATTCCACAACGGTTCGAACATGGCGTTGGCGAAGCGCAGGACCAGGAGGTTCTGGACGGTTTCCTTGCCGAGGTAGTGATCGATACGGAAGATCTGCTCTTCGTCGAAAACCGCACCGACCTCATCGTTGATCCGGCGGGCTGAGGCGAGATCGTTGCCGATCGGTTTCTCCAGTACCACCCGGGCCTGGTCGGTGATAAGTCCGAAGCGGTGCAGTCCATGGCAGATCGGACCGAAAAGTTTTGCCGCACTGGCCAAATAGAAAACTCGGGCGCGGGCACTGTCGGGGAGTGTCACGGCGAGGTCGTGCCATCCGGAGTCCGCCTCGCCGTCGTTCTGCACGTCGAGGGTGACATGGTGCAGACGGCGGGTGAAGGCTCGAACCGCCGACGCGTCACGAAGATCCGAGGGGAGGAACTGGCCCAGCTCGCCGTGGATCTTGGCGCGGTAGCCGACGTCGTCGAGCCCGGCTCGCGACACCGCGATGATGCGGGTGTCGTTGGTCAGCTGGCCATTTCGGTCGCGCAGGTAGAGCGCTGGAAGCAGTTTGCGGACGGCAAGATCGCCGGTGCCGCCGAAAACGATGATGTCGCAGGGTGGGATTCGGGAATGGGCCTGCATGGCGGGCTCCTAGGGCCGAGCAGTGTGAGCGAGCACACGGAACGTTAAAGCGGCTTAGGTTCTTTTGCAAGCAAACTTTTGCTCTACTAAGACCTAACGCGGCGAGCGGGGTCCTGAACAGTGCAGTTACTGTTGTCGTCTCCGAGAAATCAGCCGACTGGATGGAAGGGGTGGCCATGAGGCGGCCGATAGCGACGCCAGGGGCGTCGGCCGGGGAAGTCCTCGACCTCATTCGCGGCCGGGACGACATCACACGCGCCGACATTCGCAGGCTGACAGGGTTATCCAGGACGGCGGTCACGCTGCGCGTCGAACAATTGCTGGAACGTGGGCTGGTCGCCGAGCAGGGTGAGGGCGCGTCGACCGGCGGCCGTCCAGCGGGGCGGCTTGCGTTCAACCCTGATGCCGGAATTGTCTTGGCCGTGTCGATCGGGGCCAGCCGGGCTCAGATCGCGGTCTGTGACCTGGCGGGTGAGGTGCTTCGGGAAGCGGGTTTCGCTGTGCCCGCCGCCGGCGACATGCAGGCCGTGCTGGACACTGCGGCGCGGCATGCGGATCAGCTTCTCGCCGAGGAGATTCGGACCGGGCGGCGGGTGCACGGGATCGGTGTCGGTGTGCCGAGCGTAGTCGACGTGGCCACCGGGCACAGTATGAGTCTCGCGGGCAGGGATGCTGTCGCCGTAGCCGAATTCTTCAGTGCGCGTTTCGATGTGCCGGTGCGGGTCGACAGCGATGTGAACGTGCTGGCGCTGGCCGAGCAGGCTCGCCGGCCGGACGTCGACGATCTGCTCGTCCTGAAGGCATCCACGGGCATAGCCGTCGGCATCATCGCCGGTGGGCGGCTGCAACATGGCGCTCTGGGTGCGGCGGGCGAGATCGGGCACATCAAGGTCAACGACGATGTCGATCGGCAGTGCGTCTGTGGCGACCGGCGGTGTCTGGAAACGGTCGCGGCGGGATGGGCGCTGCTCGAACAGTTTTCCGCCCGCGGTCGGACGGCGGCGAGCCTGCCGGAGTTGGTCGAGCTGGCTCGCGTGGGAGACCCGGACGCATCCGGGCTGGTGCGTGAGGCCGGGCGTCGCATCGGCGAGGTGATGGCGGCGGCGGTCAACCTGCTGAACCCTGCCGTGATCGTGGTCCGCGGCGATCTGTCTCACGCCTTCGAGCCGCTGGTGGCCGGGATGCGGGAGCGGATTTACCAACTGTCTTCGGCCCTGTCCACCCGGTCACTGCAGATCGAGCCGGGTGCCACGGACGCTCCCTCGGGTGTCCAGGCGTGCGCGGCAATGATCCTCGGTCAGGTGCTGGCCCCGGCCGCGGTCAACGGCCTGCTGGACGGTTCGCCCGGGTTCGATCAGCGGTAGCCAGCGGCGGTTTATATTGCCGCACAGTCGCTTTCGAGATTTGCATGCTTTGACCGAACCGATCGCCGCCACTGATAGGTACTTATAAGACAAAAGTTTGCTTGCAATCGGACCTAAGTGTCGATAGCGTTCCTGGTGTCAGTTCCTTTGTCCGCCTTCTGGAGTCGATGGCTGCACAGTGCGTCTCGGCTCAGGGGATCTCCCATCTCCCTGGGGTGGTTTGAACCCCCGCAGTCCGGTGAAT
>NZ_JBSGBY010000669.1:0-4398 GCF_053601505.1 Nocardia sp. NPDC004722 | reverse complement strand
CATGATCTCCATGCCGAGCTTGCGCAGCATCTCGCGGTCGCCCTCGGGCACCCCGACCAGTTCGGAGATCACCTCGGTGGGGAACGGCCCGGCGATGGCTTCGAGCTGCACTTCGGGCCGACCCCGAAGGACCTGCCGTCCGCGGAGGAGGCCCACGTGTCCTGCTTGGTGCTGGTCGACGAGGTGGCGGGCTGGCATGCCGAGTTCAAGACCGCGCTGCGCGACCGGTACGGCCGGATCCCGGCCAAGGGCGCGCCGCGCATCACCCGATTCCGGCCCGGCCAGACTCGGTTCACGGTCGTCGATCCGGTCGGCAACACCGTCATCTATATCCAGCGCGATGAACCCGACGTCGAATACGGCGGCTCGAAACAACTCGAGGGCCTGGCCCGGGTGCTCGACAATGCCCGCATCCTCAGCGTGATGAAGAACGACGACAAGGCGGCCATCCGGGTGCTCGAGGCCGGCCTGCGGCGCTTCGGGGCGAGCGCGCCCGCCGAGGACAAGGCCCGCGCCGAGGCTATGCTGGCCGAAATATCCGCTGCGGCAAGCGATTCCGGGAAATCGTGACCCGGACTCAGTTGGTGCTCGCGCCCACCATACGCAGGGCGAGCGCCGCGTAGTCGGCGCCGATCTGGTCGGGGGTGCGGCGGTAGTCGGGCTGGTACCAGCGGGAAGTGTCCACGCACAGCGACATCAGGGCCAGGGTGGTGGCGTGGGAGTCGGCGACGTCGAAGACGCCGTCGGCGACGCCCCGCGCGACCAGGTCGCGGACCAAACGGTGGATCGCGATCTGGATGTCGATGACCTCGCCGCGGTGTTCGGCGGTGAGGTCGGTGAGGTGATGCAGCACCACCTTCACCGACGCCGCGTGCTCGGCGTGCCACACCGTCAGGTCGCGGACCACGGCGGTGAGATGCTCGGCGGCGGTGCCGGGGGATGCCGCGGCGGCGGTGGCGACCTGGTGGGTCAGGCGCATCGATGACAGCGAGATGCGGTAGAGCACTTCCTCTTTGGAGCCGAAGTGCACGTAGAGCCCGGCGGGGCTGAGCCCGGCGCGGGCCGCGATATCGCGGGTGGTGGTGGCGTGGAAGCCGCGCTCGGAGAAGGCGTCGATGGCGGCGAGGAAGATCCGGCGCTGGCCTTCGGGGAAGCGGCGCTGGGACAGCTCGAGATGCGCCACCGCGGCGGTGTCGCGGCTGCCGCTTTCGGCGTTCGGCGTTACGTCGTCGTTACCCATCGAATGAGTATCTCCCAGTGAGTATTTCATCCGGCCACCGGCTGAGTAATTAGTCCGGTCACCGGCTGAATGCGCCTCCTGCCACCGGCTGAGCGCCTTGTGCGGCCTCCGGGTGTGCCTTGTCCGGCCACCGGCCGGGCGCGAGGGACGCCCGGCCGGTGTGGGAGCGCCGGATCCACGTTGGCGCGGGGGATCCGGCGCGGGTCCGGGTCAGGCGGCGGGCTTGGCCGGGGGCAGCGGCGCGTTGATCGTGGAGTAGTACTGGATCGCCGCGCCGACCGCGACCGGCAGCGTCACCAGCAGCGCGCCGCCCACGGTGCCCAGCGCGGACACCGCCGCGGCACCGGCCAGGCACCCAACCGCGGCCGCGGGCAGGAACGAGAAGATGCCGCCGATGATGCCGGTGGCCAGCGTCGCGCCGCCGCCCGCGATCACCCCGCCCGCCAGGCAGCCGATGGCCGCGCCGCCGACCGCGCCGGTCGCGGTGCCCAGCGCGGCCCCGGTGAGGATGGTGGAGGTCAGCCGCTGCCAGGCCAGGGCCTCGCGCTGAGCGCCGTCGTCGAGGGCGACGGACTGGGCGACCGGCTGGTAGACCGCGTGCGCGACATCGAATCGCGGGGTCAGGGTGGCGGTGCGGTCGGCGATGTCCGCGGTGATCGGGAAGACGAAATCGTCCACGCGGAAGGACAATTCGGTCCCGGCGAGCAGGCTGCCGTCCGCGCCCTCGATCTTGAACACGCCGTTGTCGACGCGCATCGAGCCCGCGTCGGTGCGGATCACCGCGGTGCCGTCCTCGGTCGCCCCGGCGGTGAAGTGCACCGGCGCCGCGTCGGCGGGGGCGGCGTGGGCGGTGCCGCAGCCGAGCACGGCGGAGCCGATCAGCAGGGCGGAGGTGGCGGCGATCTTCCTCATCAGCGTTCCTTCACGAGCAGGCACCTGGCCGGACCAGGTGAACAGCAGAGTCGGCCGGGATTTCGTCAGGGTGGACGTAGGCCCGGTCACAGCTAAACTAAGCGGGCGCTTAGTTCGCGGCGAGACGTTAGCTGGATCACAGCGGTGTGGTCAAGCCCACATTGCTAAGCGCCCGCTCACCGAAGGGATCGATGTCGAGAAGACCAGCGCGGCGATGCGCAGTGAACCCGTGTCAGGAGGCGCGGGTCAGTACCAGCGGGTCGGCGTCGGTGATGGCGACGGTGTGCTCGGAATGTGCCGTGCGCGAACCGTCGGCCGCGCGCAGGGTCCAGCCGTCCGGATCGGTGACGATGCGGTCGGTGCCGCGGGCGAACCAGGGTTCGATGGCGATGGTCAGGCCCGGGCGCAGGCGGAAACCCCGGCCGGCGCGACCCTGATTCGGAATGTGCGGGTCCTCGTGCATGGTGCGACCCAGGCCGTGGCCGCCGAACTCGGTGTTGATCGGGTAGCCGCCCGCGTGCGCGACGGCGGCGATGGCGGCGGAGAGGTCGCCGATGGTGTTTCCGGGGCGGGCCACGGCGATCGCCGCTTCGAGGGCGTCCTCGGTGGCGCGGACCAGGCGCGTGTCCTCGGGATCGGGGGTGCCGACGATGACGGTGACGGCCGAGTCGGCGACCCAGCCGTCGATGCCGACGGCCAGATCCATGGTGAGCACGTCGCCGTCGCGCAGCGTGTAGTCGAACGGAAGTCCGTGCAGCACGGCGTCGTTGACCGACAGGCACACGGTATTGCGGAACGGCCCGCGCCCGAAGGAGGGCGAGTAGTCCCAGTAGCAGGAGACCGCGCCGCGTTCGCGGATGCGTTCGCGCACCACGGCCTCCAGTTCGAGGAGGTTCACTCCGATCCGGGCCTTCTCGCGCAGTTCACTCAGCACGTCGGCGACGAAGCGCCCGGTCACCGCCATGCGCTGGATTTCCGCCGGGCTCTTGAGCTCGACCATGACAACCTCCTGGATTGGTATTTTTATACCTACCGTAGCGGGTTGCGGTATTTAAATACCAACCGTAGGGTGGCGGGCATGGTCCGACTGCCCCTCACGCCCGCCCAGCTCGAGGCGGGCCGCCGTCTCGGTGGCGCGCTGCGCGCCGCCCGCGCGCAGCGGGATCTGCTGGAAGTGGCCGCCGCCGCGGGCATTTCGCCCGAGACCCTGCGCAAGATCGAATCCGGGCGGCTGCCGACGCCCGCCTTCGGGACCGTGGTGGCGCTGAGCCGGGCCCTCGACATCCCCCTCGACGAGCTCTCCGAGATCTGGCAGCCGGACGCCGTGCGGGAGCGCTCGGCGTCCTGAACGGCGGATGTCAGTCGACCGTGAGCTCGGTCGGCACCGCGATGACATCCACCATCGCGCCGTTGCGCAGCACCGTCACCGGCAGTGAGCGCCCGATGGCGTCGGCGAACAACTGCCGCTGAATGCCCTGCGCGTCACGGATTTCCGTGGCGGAGATGCTGAGCACCAGATCCCCGCGCCGCAGGCCCGCGCGTTCGGCCGGGCCGCCGCGCACCACCTCGACGATGCGCAGGCCCGCGTCCTGCCCGGTGCGCGCGGCCACCGCGGTGGGCAGCGGCGCGGGCACCCCGACCACGCCCAGGTAGGCGCGCCGCACCCGGCCCTCGGTGAGCAGAGTGCTGATGATGCGCCGGGTGGTGGCGTTGATCGGAATGGCCAGGCCCAGCCCGATTCCGGCGACCGCGGTATTGATCCCGACCACCCGACCGGCCGAATCCGCCAGCGCCCCACCGGAATTGCCGGGGTTGAGGGCGGCGTCGGTCTGGATCACGTCCTCGATGACGCGGGCGGTGCGGCGATTGCCCACCGGCACCGAGCGGCCCAGCGCGCTCACCACGCCCGCGGTCACCGATCCGGCCAGCCCCAGCGGAGAGCCGACCGCGACCACCAGCTGGCCCACCACCAGGCGGTCGGCATCGCCGAGTTCGACCGCCGGTGGCGCGCCACCGCGGGCCCGCAGCACGGCCAGATCCGAGAGCGGATCCACGCCCACCACATCGAATTTCGCTTCCAGCCCGTCGGCGAACACCACGGTCCCGCCCGAGGATTCACCCACCACGTGCGCATTGGTGAGCAGGAAACCGTCGTCGGTGAACACCACCGCCGAGCCGCCGCCGCGGCGGGTCTGCACGCTGGCCACGTGCGGGGTGACCGTCTTGGCGACCGCGGTCACGGTGCG
>NZ_JBSGBY010000668.1:0-4401 GCF_053601505.1 Nocardia sp. NPDC004722 | reverse complement strand
CGCGCGCCGACGACGCGGCCGGACCGCTCGAGCAGGGCGACCACCTCGGACTGCTGCCGGATGCGCACGCCGCGCTCACGCGCGGCCGCCCCGAAAGCCATTCCGGTCAAATAGGCCTCGCCGCGCCCGCCGCGGGGTTCGTAGGCGAAGGCCGCGAAGTCGTCGAGGCGCAAGCCCGGCCACAGCTCGGCCATCTCGGGAGCGCCGATGAACTCGACCGCGATGCCGAGCTCCTGCTGCATGGCGACATTCGCCTTCAGCGGGTCCACATTGTCCGCGCCGACGCCGACCACGTAGCCGCACTGCCGGAAACCCAGGTCGTCGCCGAGGATCTCGGCGGCGTTCTCGAAGAACGGCACCGACCACCAGGACATGGCCGCCAGCGCGGGGACTCCGTAGTGGCAGCGCACCACGCCGCTGGACTTGCCGGTCATGCCCGAGCACAGCGTATTGCGTTCCAGCACAACCACATCGGTCGCCCCGCGCTCGGCCAGCGACCAGGCGATGGCCAGCCCTTCCAGTCCCCCTCCGATGATCAGGAACTCCGCGGTGTGGGTCATCGTACCGGTACCTCAACTTCGACTGTCTTCTTACGTGAATCGTTGTTGCATCTCATGAAACCACAACGAACAGCGAAGGCTGGCCCGTTAACGCAGTTTTCATCGACCCGCAGCACTCCGAAACATGGACCGGATCCACCACCGCGACACACCGTCTACTACGGAGGTCGCTCCGGGACATATGTCATGAGTTCAAGACCACAGCCGAAATCGCCGTTCGGCGAACCTACGCGACCGTAACCTTCGGTACCGTAACCGCCATGGCGATATCGGATGTCAAAGAATATGCGCATCTCAGTGATTCGGATGTGGTGGCGATCGGCATCGAACTGGATGCGATTCAGCGGGAGATTCGCGAATCATTGGGCGAGCGCGACGCGGCCTATATCCGGAAGGTGATCCGCCTGCAGCGGGCGCTCGAAATCGGCGGGCGAACCGTGCTTTTCGCGAGTTTCCTGCCGCCCGCGTGGCTGGCCGGGGTGGCGCTGCTGGGCACCGCGAAGATCATCGAGAACATGGAGATCGGCCACAATGTCATGCACGGCCAATGGGATTGGATGAACGATCCGGAGATCCACTCGACCAAGTGGGAATGGGATATCGCCGATCCGGCCGAGCATTGGAAGATCACGCACAACTATCTGCACCACAAGTACACCAATGTGCTCGGCATGGACCGCGATATCGGCTACGACGTGCTGCGGGTGACCCGCGATCAGCGCTGGAAGCCCTTCCACCTGGGGCAGCCGGTGTACAACGTGCTGTTGCAGTTGCTCTTCGAGTGGGGTGTGGCGACGCAGCATCTGCAGCTGGGCCGGATCCTGACCGGGCGGCTGCCCAAGAACGGTCCCGAGCGTGAACAGTTCGATCGGGACAAGCGCAAGGTGTTGAAGAAGGCGGGCAGGCAGATCGCGAAGGACTATGTGCTCTTCCCGCTGCTGACCGGACCGGCGTTCCTCAGCACGCTGACCGCGAATTTCGCCGCGAACATCGTGCGCAATGTGTGGACGAATACGGTGATCTTCAGCGGGCACTTCCCCGACGGCGCGGAGAAGTTCACGAAGTTCGACGCCGACAACGAGACGCAGGGCGAATGGTATCTGCGTCAGATTCTGGGCGGCGCCAATATCAGTGGCGGTCCGGTCATGCATTTCATGACCGGGAATCTCTCCTACCACATCGAACATCATCTGTTCCCGGATATGCCGAGCAACCGGTATGCCGAAGCCTCCGTGCGAGTTCGGAAGCTGTGCGACAAGTACGACCTGCCCTACACCACCGGCCCGCTGCCGGTGCAGTACGGCAAGGCGTGGCGCACCATCATGAAGCTCTCGCTGCCGAACTCGCTGCTGCGCCGCGGCAGTGACGACGCGCCGGAGACCAAATCCGAACGCGCCGTGGGCGGCCGGCCCACCCTCGACCCGATGACCGGACGCCGTCGCGGGCTGCGCACCGCCCTGCGGGAGGGCCGACGCCGGGTCACCGGCCGCCATCTCGTCGCCGTCAGCTGACGCGAATCCGCCGACAGACAAGGAACATTCGCATGGTTCACACCGTCGCCGGGCGGACCCGGCGCACCACGGTGCGCGATATCGCCGCGCGCTTCACCACTCCCCTGCTGCCCGACGACTATCTCCAGTTGGTGAATCCGCTGTGGTCGGCGCGGGAGCTCCGCGGCCGGATCGTCGAGGTGCGCAAGGAGACCGCAGACTCCGCGACCCTGGTGATCAAGCCGGGCTGGGGCTTCGACTTCGCCTTCACCCCCGGCCAGTACATCGGGATCGGCGTTCGCGTCGACGGCCGCTGGCATTGGCGCTCCTACTCGCTCACCTGCCCGCCCGGCTGGATCCATCCGGCGCGCCGGGGCGAACGGCTGGTCACCGTCACGGTCAAGGCCATGCCCGAGGGCTTCCTGTCCGGCCATCTGGTCAACGGCGTCCCGCCCGGCACCATCGTGCGCCTGGCCGCGCCGCAGGGCGGGTTCGTGCTGCCGGAGCCGCCACCGGCCAAGATGCTGTTCCTGACCGCGGGCAGCGGCGTCACCCCGATCATGGGCATGCTGCGCACCATGCGCCGCCGCGACACCATCTCCGATGTCGTACACATCCATTCGGCGCGCAGTGCCGACGACATGCTCTTCGCCGCGGAACTGCGCGAACTCGACCGGCGCCAGCCGGGCTTCACGTCGTACTTGCATTTCACCGGCGAACGCGGCCGGTTCGATCTGGCCGACCTGGATTACCTCTACCCCGACTGGCGTGAGCGCCGGGCCTGGGCGTGCGGACCCCTGGACATGCTCTCCGACATCGAAAGCCACTGGGCAGCAGCCGGTCTCGGTGACCGGCTGCACACCGAGCGCTTCGAGCTCGAACGCGCCGAGATCGGCGAGGGCGGCGTCATGACCTTCGCGCGCACCGGCCACACGGTCGAAACCGACGGCGCCACCACGGTTCTGGAGGCCGCGGAAAGCGTGGGCGCGCCGATGTCGGCCGGTTGCCGCGTCGGCATCTGCCGGACCTGCGTCGTCACCGTCACCGAGGGCCATGTCCGGGACCTGCGCACCGGTCTCGAGCACCAGGCCGGAGAACAGGTCCAAGCCTGTGTCTGCGCCGCCGCGGGTGACTGCGCCGTCGACGCGTAAGGAAAGACGCGACCCAGCGACATGCCGGAGGTCCGTTTCATCCGGTTGCGGACGGGCGTGGCATACCATTCCGATTCGATATAACTCCAGTTCGGAATCGGCATCCGCGGACCATCTCAGGCTGGGAGTGGCGAATGGGTCGGACCACCCTCGTTCCGGTGCTCGTCTGCGCGGCGCTGCTGAGCGCGATACCGATATCGGCTGCGGCACCCGACGATTCGGGGGCGACGCCCAGCCGCCCGCAGCCCGCACCGACCGACCTGGCCACCGCCGTCCAGCGGGATCTGCACATCGACATGCCGGAATACCTCGCGCGCGCCGCCACCGCGCAACGGCTGGCCGCCTTCGAGAAGGTCGCGCGCGCCGCCTATCCCATGGTGTTCGCCGGGGTCCGGATGGACGGGGCGCGGGCGTTGGTGGCGCTGAGTGACGGTATCGGCCTCGACGCCGCCACGAAGGCGGTTGGGGAGGCCGGATTCGAGGTGGTCCGGGTCGGGGCCAGCGTCGCGGCACTCCAGCAGCGGCGCGGCGCCATCCGGCGGTGGATCGGCGCCCAGCCGAGCGATGCCGCCCGGACCTTCCACGGGGACGCCGTCGATATCGGGCGCAATACCGTGGTGCTCTACACCAGCGGGACCATGCGGCCGCCCGCCGACCTGGGTGCGGTGGAACTGGTCGTGGTGGACCCGCCGCACACCGCGCCCGCGACCGACGATCCCGAGATACCGATCACGATCGCCGCGCCCGGCGAACCGTACCTCGGCGGCCAGCCGTTCCGGATCGCCTTCGACGCGACCCGGTTCGCGAAATGCTCGCTGGGATTCAACGCCACCGACGCCGACGGCCACGACGTCGCCATCACCGCCGGGCACTGCGACCCCAACAACCTGGTCGATCCGGCCGCGAAAACCACGGAGCCGCACAAGATCTACGACTACAGCGAGAACGGTCTCGGCGCCGAACTCGGGTACTTCGCGAGCTCCACCTTCGGGCCGCACGACTATTCGATCCTGCGGATCAACGCCGATCAGGCCGAGCGCTTCCGCAACAACCGGGTCGTCGGCGGGTCGGCCGAGCAGGCCGCGACCGCCCCCGGCGGTGGTTCGTCCACCACCGGGGGCGGCTCGTCCACCGCCACCGATCGCCTGACGTCGGGTAGCAGCGATGGGCTCCCGTCCTTCAGCGCGGCGCTGACCGCCG
>NZ_JBSGBY010000667.1:0-4416 GCF_053601505.1 Nocardia sp. NPDC004722 | reverse complement strand
CGTTGAGCAATTGGCGCAGGTCGGCCAGCCCCGCCGCCTCGTTGCCACCGGTGAAATTGTCCTGCGCGGAGTTGTAGAGGGCACCGGGATCGGCGTGCGCGGTGCCCGTGCCGAGAATGGTGAGGGCCGCGGCAGCCGCCGCGAGGAGGGTGGGGAAACGCCTGGCGATCTGCACTGCTGTCGACCTTTCGGAGGATGTCACGCATTGCTTTGCTGGCTATCTCTTCAATTAGCTGGCTATTGGCTCACAGCCGAATGTGGACACGATACGACTGCCCATCCCGGTTGTCGGGTATTTGCTCATCTGATTTCGCGGGTTTGATCCGGATCACAGTGGATACGCGCGCGGGAGCGTGTCGAGGAGTCAGGGGGAGAGGCGCGCTCGGCACGTAAGGCCCGGCCGGTCCGGTGGGCAATCACATTCCGTTCGCGCGATAGGCTCCCTATCCGTGGACACGACTTCGCTCATCGGCAAGGATCTCGCCGCCGCCCTCAACACCGACACCAAGGCGCGCGCCGCCGCCCTCACCGAGGCGGGCGCCGCCCCGCGCCTGGCCCTGGTGATCGCGAACGACGATCCCGCCAGCGCCTGGTACGTGAAGTCGCTCAACCGCGCCGCCGACCGCCTCGGAATCGCCTGCGAGAACGTCGATCTCGGCGTCGACGCGACCACCGAGCAGATTCGCGCCAAACTCACCGAACTGTCCGCGGACCCGACCGTCGACGGCATCATGCTGCAGACCCCGCTGCCCAAGGGCATCGGCCTCGACGACGTGAGCTCCGCCATCGCCGCCGCCAAGGACGTCGACGGCGTCAGCCCGCTCTCCCTGGGCCTGCTCGCCTCCGGCCTCCCCGGCTTCCCGCCCGCCACCTCCGAAGCAGTCGTGGAACTGGCCAAGTTCCACAATGTTCCGCTCGCGGGCCGCCTGGTCACCGTCGTCGGCCGCTCGAACGTGGTCGGCAAGCCGCTGCTTCAGCTCCTGCTGGCGGAGAACGCGACCGTCACCATCGCCCACTCCCGCACCGCCGACCTCCCCGCTGTGACGACCGCCGCCGACGTCGTCGTCGCCGCGGTCGGCCGCGCGGGCCTCATCACCGGCGACCACGTCCGCGAGGGCGCGGTAGTCATCGACGTCGGCACCAACGAGGACGACAACGGCAACATCACCGGCGACGTCCACGCCGACTCGGTGTCCGGCAAGGCCGCCGCCCTGAGCCCAGTCCCCGGCGGCGTAGGCCCCGTCACCACCGCCCTCCTCATGCGCCACGTGGTCCAGGCCGCCGAATCCGCCCGCTGACCAACAAGATCAAGGTGTACTCAGTGCGGAAATCTGTCCGATTTCCCGCACTGAGTACACCTTGATCTTGAAATCACCAGTGGGTGGTGACGGGGTCGCCGATGGAGACGTTGTCGTAGTACCACTCGGCGTCGGCGGGGGCGAGGTTGATGCACCCGTGGCTGACGTTCGCGTTGCCCTGGGAATCCACCGACCAGGGGGCGGAGTGGACGTAGACACCACCCCAGGTGAGGCGCTCGGCGAATTCACCGGTGATCAGATAGCCCTCGGGGGAGCTCAGCGGGATGCCGATGGTGCGTGAGTCGAAGGTGACCGAGCGCTCGTGCGAGAGCACCGGGAAGGTGCCTACTGGAGTCTCACGGCCGGGCTTGCCCATCGACGCGGGCATCGTTCGGGCTACGCCGTTGATCCACACCGTGAAGGTGTGCGCCGACATATCCGCGTCGGCTGTGGTGCCGCCGTTGGTCTGGAACTTGATGTGCTGGCGGCCCGCGAAGACCGTGATCGGTGACTTCGTGGGCAGGTAATTCGCCGGTTGCCACATCAGTTGCCGGTCGTCGAGCCAGGTGAAGTGTCCGGCGAGGGAGTTCTCGGCCCGGACGTCGATGGCGCGTTCGGCTTGCGCGCGATCGGTGACCGCGGTCGCGAACTGGACGGTGACCGGGGCGGCGATGCCGACGGTCTGACCTGGTGCGGGCGAGATTGCCTGTACGGCTGGGAGATTCGGTGTCAAGAGAGCCGCCCCCGCGGCTCCGGAACCGAGTGCGGCCGCCGCCGCGAGGAAGCTTACGACGAACAGCACGCGAAGAGCTTTCCGCATCGTTCCATCCCTTCGAGAGGGTGTGGGCCTGGGTTTCTCACCTTATGGCCAGATGATCAGTCCCATCCGGAAATGTTCCCGGTTCGTGACCATTGTCCCGGCGTGGGAGCTATGCGAAGTTCGTGTCGCCCGGTAACGGGCCGGAAAAGGCTGTACCCCGCTCCATAACGGAACGGGGTACAGGCGCAAACGGATTCGGCGGCCTCAGCGGGTGATGGCGGCGACCACGTCGTCGTGCAGCGCGTCGGCGCGCGCGATCACTTCCTCGATCTGCTTCAGCACGGGCGCGAACTCGGCCCCGGCCGCACCGTCGAGCGAGGCCACATTGATGGCGATATTGAGCTGCGAACTGGCCGCCGCCGAACGCGCGCAGTCGGCGGCCGCGCCGATGTCGGTGACCACGTTCGGATTGCCGATGGGCAGCAATTCGGTTGCCAGCGAGACGATTTCGTCGGCCTCGGCGACCACGGCCGCGGGCACCCGGGCGGCCTGCAGCAGGGCGGCGGTGATGGCCTCGCCGCGCGCGGCCTGCTCGGCCTCGGACTCCTTGGGCAGCTTGTAGGCGGCGCCGACCGCGGTGAAGGCCGCGGCGTCGGCGTCGGCCAGCGCCAGCGAACGCTCGCGCGCGGTGTCGGCGGCGGCGATGATCCGGTCGATGACCGGGCGATTGTCGGCGTCCTTGGCGCGGGTGGTGTAGCGCGCGACCATGGCCACCAGCGCCGCGCCCTGAGCCGCGTGCAGCGCGGCGACCGCGCCGCCGCCGGGGGCGGGCACCTTGGCGGCCAGCTCACCCAGGTACCCCCGCAGTGTCGAGTCACCGAAGGTGGTGGTGTCCTGAGTCATACGGGGTGGCCTCCCTTGGCGATACGGGGAATTCGACTGATTCGCCGCCTACCGTACCGGCCCGCGCGACGCGGACGGCAATCCGCCCGCGGGCGGCCGCGATCCGGTCGCGGACGGTGTTGGCAACCCTCCCGCCGGGCTATGCAATTAGTTGGGTATTGTCCGGGTCATGCGTATCGGACTGTCGATCAACTACACCGACGGATTCAAGGAGATCGCCGCCGAGGTCGCCGACCTCGAACGCGCCGGTCTGGACATCGTGTTCGTGCCCGAGGCGTACTCGTTCGACGCGGTGAGCGCACTCGGCTACCTGGCCGCGAAGACCGAACGGGTCCAGCTGGCTTCGGGCATCCTGCAGCTCTACACCCGCACGCCCACGCTGACCGCGATGACCGCCGCCGGTCTGGACTACGTCTCCGACGGCCGCTTCATCCTCGGTCTGGGCGCCTCGGGCCCGCAGGTGATCGAGGGCTTCCACGGCCTCACCTACGATGCGCCCATCGGCCGCACCCGCGAGGCGCTCGAAATCTGCCGCAAGGTGTGGAAGCGGGAACGCCTGGAATACCAGGGCAAGTACTACACCGTGCCGCTGCCGGAGGGCCAGGGCACC
The DNA here is from genome assembly GCF_053601505.1 of Nocardia sp. NPDC004722. Classification (NCBI taxonomy): domain Bacteria; kingdom Bacillati; phylum Actinomycetota; class Actinomycetes; order Mycobacteriales; family Nocardiaceae; genus Nocardia; species Nocardia sp. NPDC004722. The sequence goes on along the minus strand of NZ_JBSGBY010000667.1, from coordinate 845 downwards.
GGCCTGGGCAAGCCGCTCAAGCTGATCAATCACCCGGTGCGCGAGAACATTCCGGTGCTGCTCGCCGCGCTCGGCCCGAAGAATGTCGAGCTGGCCGCGGAGCTGGCCGAGGGCTGGCAGCCGATCTTCTTCCTGCCGGAGAAGGCCGACGCCGTGTGGGGCGAGTCGGTGAAAGCCGGTCTGGCCAAGCGTGATCCGGCCCGCGGCGACCTCGAGATCTACGCCGGTCCGCCGCTGGCCATCGGCGACAATGTCGAGGCCCTGCGCGAATGGGTCAAACCGCACCTGGCGCTCTACATCGGTGGCATGGGCGCGAAGGGCAAGAACTTCTATCACACCCTCGCCACCAAGTACGGCTATGGCGCGGAGGCCGACCGCATTCAAGAGCTGTTCCTCGCGGGCGAGAAGGACGCCGCCGCCAAGGCCGTGCCCGACGACCTGGTGCGTGATGTCTCGCTGATCGGTTCGGCCGGTTTCGTCAAGGAGCGGGTGGCCGCGTTCAAGGAGGCCGGAGTGACGGCCCTGAACGTGGTCCCGATGGCCGCCACTCCCGCCGAGCGCGTCAAGCTCATCGAGCAGCTGCGCGAACTCGTCTGAGCGAATCCTGAAGCAGCGAAGCCGAGTCCGGGCAAACCGGACTCGGCTTCGTGCTTTCGAGTGGTGCGTCAGCGCAGGGCGCAGCGGTAGTTCAGCGCAGGGCGCTGAGTGCTTCCTCCAGCGTCGAGTGCAGCGCGAAGACCTGATCCAGGCTGGTCACTTTCAACTGGCGGCTGGTGGCGGGTCCGTCCGCCACCACCGCGATGCGCGTATCGCCGGCGCGCTTGTGCGCGCCGACCAGGACCGCC
>NZ_JBSGBY010000666.1:0-4420 GCF_053601505.1 Nocardia sp. NPDC004722 | reverse complement strand
CAACGCGCTGCGGTTGTCCTCGGAGTGAGCTCGAATCAGCCATATCGTCTCCGTCTACAACCGCGGCGAGGACAACGGCCAGCTCTGGATCGCGATGCAGTACGTGAACGGCATCGACGCGGCCGCGGCCGCCGAACAGGATCCCCGGTCGATCACGCCGTGGCGAGCCTTGCACATCGTCACAGAGGTCGGACGAGGGCTCGACCACGCACACCGCCGGGGCCTATTGCACCGGGACATCAAGCCCGCGAACTTCCTACTGTCCATGGGTGATAACGGCGAGGAGCGGGTGCTGCTCACCGATTTCGGCGTTGCGAAGTCGACCGAGGACGCCAATGAGCTGACCCAGGCCGGTGGCTTTGTAGCCACCATCGCGTACGCGTCACCCGAGCAGTTGAGTGGACACCGGCTGGACCATCGCGCCGATATCTATAGCCTCGCCTGCTCCTTCTTCCGCCTTCTGACTGGTCAGAATCCTTACCCGGGAACGCAACCGGCGGTGGTCATGATGGGTCATATCAGCGAGCCGCCTCCGCGAATCACGGCTATCGACCCCACACTGCCCACAGCGGTAGACGAGGTGATCGCCGTCGCAATGGCGAAGGATCCGGCAGCCAGGTTCGATACCTGCCATGAGTTCACATCCGCTCTGAAATCCGCTCTCGAATACGGCGTTTCCGGCCTGACTATGCAGACTGCGTCACATAATCAGCTCGGCTCCGTCGATACGCAAGCAGCACCGGAGTCCGTTACGCCGACGAAACCCCCTGCTCGCAAGCGCATCTGGATGATCGGCGGCGTGGCCGCCACCGTCATCGCGCTGGCGGCGGGGGCGGGCATCTGGGCGACACAGCATGGCTCGGCGGACTCGGCAACGCATAGCCCGCTGGCCGATGCACGTGCGCAGAACCCCGCATTCAAGGGCAAATCCATTGTCGTGGTCGATATCTCGGGGCAGAGTGGCATGGCCGCATCGATCGACATCCAATTGAAGCCTGGCTCTCAATCGAACTTTTTCGAAGACCTCGGCTTCATCTATAGCCCAAACTTCCTCCGCAAGGGAGACGAGCCGAACCCTCGGCCCGTCGGGTCCGGATTCAATGCCCAGTACGACGCCCTGAGTCCTATAGCCACGGGGTATGTGCTCGCGGTCCGTACCGACTCGGATGCGGGTGGCGGTGGTCTGGTGAATCTTCCGTCGGCCCTCTCGGGCAGCAAGGCTTCCGTGATCGTTCTCGACGATCCGGCCGCGGTCACCGCGATCCGTCAGTGGTCGGATAAATCCGAACAGATCCTGCTCGACAAGCTGCTGCCAATCCTGAAGAAGAGCGTCAAGTAGAGACCAGTTCGGCTACTTGGGGCATGCCTTGTCGCACAAGGGCGGCAAGGTATCCCAGCTCTTCTGAGCGTCCTCCACGGACAAGGTGGGACCGGACATCAACGTGCCCACGATCGAATAGGGTGCCAGGTGGGGCTTCGTATCCAGCCCCAGAATCTGCGCCGTCTTCATATCCGGGATGCTGTATCGAATGCCGTTGTCGGCAATGTAATACAGGCCGTCGCGCTCCTGGCTTCCCGGCTTGACGCCGGTCGTCCGCACGAATTCACCGGTGGACGGTGCTACGTAGACCCCGTTGAGCCGGACGCCGGCAGTACCGTCGGCCGTGGCCAACGCCACCGGCGCCTGCGAATCGCTCAGCGGCCAGCGCGTGCCGACCAGCAGCTGCACGGTGGCCCAGTCTGAGGGGCTCTCGGTCGCATCCGATTGATCCTTGCCGTATCCGGCCTTCTTCACCCAGGTGATGCACGAGACCGGGTCCTCGGACGCAGAGATGATCTTCGGTGACACTGTGGGGAAATCGTCGACCGGCAGGCCCGGGTCGTTCTTGTCGTTCGCGTGCTTCTGCTGGATTCCCGCGATCATGTCGGGCGTCACCGAGGTGAAGCCGTCAGTATTCTGGTTCTTCGAGTTCGCGAAGGTGATGAACTGGGCGGTGAACAGGGAAACCCGCTGAATCGCGTTGTCCAGCACGACATACAGATCCGACTTGCCTGAACCATCCATTGCCGCGACCTTGATGATGCTGCCGACCTTCACGCCGTTGAGTCGCCCCGGGCCGTCGTTCTCACCGGCGTGCGGGATAGTCGGAGCAACCAGCGGTGGCACGCTGACCCCAGCGCCCACCATGTTCGCCGAAATCGGCCGCGCGGTGGACAGATCGAGCACCTGCGTGAGCGCCTTCTGCGTCACGGCGTCGTTCTGCGGGTTGACCTCGGCGATCTTGCCGTCGTAGATCAGGTAGGTGTGGACCAGGTCTTTGTTCTTGTCGTCGGCCCTTTTCACCAGGACAGCGGAGCCGGGATCGGCCACGTTGACATGATCATTGAGGTGCAGGCCCCCGGCCATCACCACGGTTTCCGCGCCTGTCGATGAAGCGGAGCCGCCGGACGCCGACAGCGGAATCTTGTCGCACAACGTCCACTGCGATTGGTCACCTTGACCGCTACCGGGCAAAGCGGCTGGGACGCCCGGGATTCCACGAATGGGACCGCGCGGGACGGTATTGAGCTTGCTGTCCTTGACCGAGGTCGGCTTCTCCGCGGTGCCTGACAGCAGTCGCGCCGACGCGAGATTCAGCGTCGGGTACAAGGTCATCTTGTTCTTGTCGTCCTTGTCCCGGACGACGGTGTAGAGCGCACCGCTGTCCTTGCCCATGACGATGTTCGCATTGCCGATGGAGCCCTGCGGGCGAATGAAAGCCATGATCGCAGCCCCCGCGACCACCAGCACCGCCAACACCGCACCGACCATCAGCGACCGGAACTGCGACCGCATCGGGTCGTGCAGCATCCGCACATCGCGGCGCACCAACGCGTGGTCGAGCCTGCGCAGCAGGAAGCGGTACCCATTGACCTGGGCACGGGTGGTCAATTGGGCTGGCACTAACTAAATCCTCCGTCGAACCGGGAACTGCTGCGGCAGTTAGATTACTGGCCTCGGACCGCAGACAGCGCACCCCTCCGGGGTGGAGAGGTGCGCTGTCGTGATTGGCACCGATGTACTCGTTAGGTGAACATGTTGCCGACGCGGCTGTCCGCCGAGAGGGCGTTCGACAGGGCGTTCTCGACCGCGGCGGTCACAGCATCGAGCGTCTGGAGGCACTTGTCAGCGTAGGCCGAGTCCCAGTCACGCTTCGCGGCGATGACGGCCTCGAGCGCGCCGTTCTCCGCGCCGCTGGCCGGGTTGGACCAGGCGTTCTTCAGCCGCTCGTAAGCCTGGCCGAGGTCGCTCGAGGTATCGACGGCAGACGTGCCGTCACCGGCAACCGCGACCAGGTCCCGGTGGTACTGACGCAGGTGCTCCGCCAGGTGGGTCATACCTTCTTTGTCGTAAAGCATCTGTCTTCCTTTGCAAGAGTTGGAGAATAGGTGGGCGCTAGCTGGTATTAGCCGAGGTTCGTCAGAGCGCTGGCGAACTTGTCCTTGTTCGTGATGTCCGTATCCTGGAACACGTTGGTACCCGAACCGACCTTCTCCTGGAACTCGTCCATGGCCTTGTTCAGGTTCTGAGCTTCCGTGTCCCACGACTGCGCAGCAGTGTTGAACGCGCCGGCGGCTTCACCCTGGAAGCTGCTCTTCGAGGCGTCCACCTCGTCCGTGATCTTCTTCAGAATGCCCTTGATCGACGCAACGACATCGGCCATGTGGCTCTGCGCCGCCTTGGCGAGTTCCGCATCATTTGCAACCATCGTCTGTACCTTGCCTTTTCTTGGGATGGATAGGCGATGCGTTGCGCATCACCGGTTCGGGGTGAACAGCTGTATGTGGGTCAGGGGTGACTCACGACAGCCACCTCCCCCCAGGCAGCGAGTCGATCAGAGTTGAAATCGACTGCGCGATACGGTGATCACTGCCCGGTGTGAGCGTGGACCAGAGTTGCTGGTCCGGGGCGACCCCCGGTGCGGCCACGATGCGGCCCCGTGCGGTGTCGTAGACAGCGACGGCTCCGGGCGATCGGTCTGTGAGGCCGTCGGCGTAGGCGTAGGCCACGATTTCGGCGTGGGAGGTGGTCGAGGAGAGCGCCAGGCCATAGGCCGTGGCGTCGGCGTCGGGGACGCCGAGGTTGTAGACGGTGTTCGCGTAGTCCGCGGAAGTCGTTGCGGCGTCCAGGCGTTCGGCCAGCTCGAGGGATTCGGCGCTGAAGGCGGCGAGGTCGGCCGGCGGGCAGGGGCCGAGGGCGTCGAGCAGCGGGCGGGACAGGGAGTCGCCGGAGCCGTCGGACCACAGCGGGTGGATGTCGAGGGTGTCACCGCGGCGGATGGCTACCGCGTGGTGCTCGGCTCGGCGGGCCACGCAGACGCGCGCGGCGCCGTCCGCGCCGTGGACCCGCATCGCCAGCTCGCGATCGGGCGCCGAGAGC
>NZ_JBSGBY010000665.1:0-4436 GCF_053601505.1 Nocardia sp. NPDC004722 | reverse complement strand
CGGACACCACGAAGCTGTCCGACATGATCGGCCCGCCAACGGTTTTGTCGATGGGGTCGGCCTCGCCGGTGAGCAGGGACTCGTCGACTTCCAGGCGACTCAGGTCGATGCGTTGCACCGGGGGTTGGCGGGACATTCCGGATCCGAAGAAGCGGCTGAAGATGTCGTCGAAGGAATCGAAGGACCCCATCGAGCTGGGCCAGCCCTGAGTCATGGTCACCTCGCGTCTCGGGAATCAGCTAACGGATGGCGAACTCGGCTTCCACAGTAGTAGCCTCGGCACGGACGGCAAGGGCCGTGATGACTTTGTTTCGTTCGATCGAACGGAGTCCGATGGGCACGATCTACGACGATCTCGACGCCCGCGCGACGGCCATCGCGCGACAGGTGATCGGGTGGCGGCACCATCTGCATCAGCATCCGGAACTCTCCAACCGCGAGGTGAACACCGCGGCCCTGATCACCGATCACCTGAAGTCGTTGAGCCTGGACGAAGTTCGCACCGAGATCGCCGGTCACGGCGTGGTCGGGGTGCTGCGCGGCGGGCAGCCCGGCGACCGGGTCGTCGCGCTGCGCGCCGATATCGACGCGCTGCCGGTGCCGGATCTGTGCGGGGTGCCCTTCGCCTCGCATGTCGTGGATCAGAAGTATCCCGGCGGGCCGTTCCCGGTCTCGCACGCCTGCGGGCACGACTGCCACACCTCGATGCTCATGGGCGCGGCCACCGTTCTGGCCGGGGTGCGCGAAAAACTGTCCGGCACGGTGCTTTTCGTCTTCCAGCCCGCCGAGGAGGGACCGCCGGTCAATGAAAAGGGCGGCGCGAGCGAGATGCTCGCGCAAGGGGCCCTCGACCATCCCGCGCCGACCATGGCGTTCGGATTCCATGTGACGCCATATCCCAAGGGCTACATCGGATATCGGGTCGGCAATCAGTTCGCGGCGTCGAGCCTGGTCAAGATCACCATCACCGGGCAGCAGGTGCATGGGTCCACGCCGTGGATGGGCATCGATCCGATGCCCGCGGCGGGCGCGATCCTCACCGGGGTGGGCCAGATCTACCGGCAGGTCAACGCCTTCGATCCGGTCACCGTCAGCATCGGGCACGTCGAGGACGTCGGACGGTTCAATATCATCGGCCAGACGGTGACGCTGTGGGGCACCATCCGCTGCGCGGTCGAGAGCAATATGACCCAGGTGCAGCAGCGCCTACGGACCTTGACGGTCAATTCCGCGCAGGCCTACAACTGTTCGGCCGCAATCGAATTCCTCCAGGACGTGCCCGCGGTGCACAACGAGCAGGCGTGGATGGACGCCGCCCTGCCCACCTTCCGACGCGTCGCGGGGGACGATCGGGTGGTCGCGACCGGCGCGACACTCGGATACGACGATGTATCCGAGTTCGTCAACAAGTACGGCGGTTTGTACGTGACACTCGGCGTGCAGGATGCCCAACTCACCCCCGAGGGCATGCCGACGCCGATACCGGGCGGACGCGGGCTGTTCATGAACCACAATCCGCACTTCTACGCCGACGACGACACCCTGGTCACCGGGGTGCGGCTACACGCACAGGTGGCCTACGACCATCTCAGCGGCGCGCTGACACCGGCATGAACGGCGCGTAGTCGCGCACGTGGCCTTCGGTCCAGTCCCACAGCGAGTTCGGGTCGACCGCGACGCCGCGCTGTAGCATCAGCCGCCAGCCGCCCTCGTCCTTCTCCCAGATATCGCCGTCGCGGTCGACGTACATGCCGGAGTTCTCGGGCTCGACACCGCCGTCACCCATACCCCTGGGAAAATCCAATCGCTTCGCCACACCAACCATCCCCTTAGATCTCGGGTTGCTTCCAACCAGAAGTATTCTCTCCGCCTCTTGCGGTTCACTTCCGGTCCGGTTGTGCGTCGCTTTGAAACTGTTAGCATTGGCAATCAAACTCCGTACCAGATGGTCTCCTTAGTGGGCGCAGACGGTCGTAACTATCCGACAACTATTCCGCAACCTTTTGGCATCTCCAGGTTTTTGCGAGATAGTGCTCTTCTTGCGGCGAACGTCCAGTTCGCTTCCCGTCGCAGGAGGACCCCGATGGCAGGCGCGGAGCTGAGAGTGCTCGGCCCCCTGCATCTGTCCGTCGACGGTCACGACGCCGCTCTCGGCACTCCCATGCAGCGCGCCGTCCTGGGCCGGTTGATCGTGGCTCGCGGCCAGGTCGTGAGCACCGAACGGCTGATCGACGACCTGTGGGCCGGGTATCCGCCGCCCAAGGCCGCCGCCGTGCTCCAGGTCCACATCCACACCCTGCGCCGGCTGTTCGAGCCACAGCGCCCGCGCCGTGCGCCCTCCCGTTTCATCGTGTCGGAATCCTCCGGATACGCCCTGCGGATCCCCGAGAACGCCGTCGACGCATGGCATTTCGAACAGCAGTTGCGCACCTATCAGGAACTGGTCAGCAACCCGGATATCCGCACCGAACCCGCCGAGCGCAATGCCCTGCTGGAGACCGCCCTCGCGCTGTGGCAGGGTCCGGCCCTGGAAGCCTTCGCCGAAACCGAGTGGGCCGCAGCCGAAGCCGACCGCCTCACCGACCTGCATCTCACCGCCGTCGAACTCAATGCCCGCACCAAGCTCGAACTCGGGCGGCCCGGTGATGTGGTGCGCGAACTCCGCCAGCTCTTCGAGGACCATCCCGGCCGCGAGGAGATCGTCCGCCTGCTGGCCCTGGCCCAGTACCAGCTGGGCCAGCAGTTGGAGGCCCTCACCACCATTCGCCGCTCCCGGGAGTACCTCGCCACCGCCTACGGCGTCGACCCCACCCCCGCCCTGCGCGAACTCGAGATGGCCATCCTCAACCATTCGGCCACGCTCACCCCGGCCGGAATGGATCCCGGCCGCCCGTACGCCGGGATGACCGAACGGCCTCGGCCCGGGCAGCAGGCGGGCGAGCACGCCGCGCCCCCGATCGGCCCGGACGAGACCTCGGTCGTGGGCGCCGACGCGATCCTCACGGTCGACGACGAGGCCGCCGACACTCACGCCGCCGTCGAATCCGCTTGTGCCACCGGCTACACCGCCGAGCTGTCCGAACTGCTGAGCGCCGCCGAAGTGGCGCGCGGTGGACGGCTGCGGCTGGCGTGGGTGGCCGGTGAGGCCGGGATCGGCAAAACCGTCCTCGCCGAGGCGGCCTGCTCCGCCCTCGCGACCAGCGGCTGGACGGTCGCCGCGGGCACCTGCCCCGAAATCGACGGCGCGCCCACCGCCTGGGCCTGGTCGGAGATCCTCACCGCTCTCGACGCCTGCGAACGACGCGCGGGCGGATATCCCGCCGCCGAGGCCGACCGGCCGGAATCGGGCAGCACCACCGGCGGTTTCGAGCAATCACCCGCCCCACCGGTGGTTCCCGGCGGCGGCCGGGCCGTGTCGTCCGCGACCGGGCGGGCCACCACGAACACAGTGGCCGACAACACGACGGCGTGGCCGAAGACGACGGATGCGGCGGCCGCCGCGGGAGCGACGACCGAGGTTCCGGGGGCCATCGCGGCAGCGGATTCCGGAACGCGGGGTGGGAGTGCGGACGGGTTCGTGCTGGCCCGCATCATTGCCGAGAAGTGCAGGCGCGCAGCGCGAGTCGGGCCGGTGGCAGTGTTGCTCGAGGATGTGCAGCGGGGGGACGCGACGACACTGCAGGTCTTGCGGCAGGCGGTGAGCTGGCTGCGTGACGAGCCGGTGTTCGTGCTGGTCACGCTGCGGCGGTCGGAAGCCACCCAGGGGACGCACAATACGGTGGCGGCGCTGGCGCAGCATACGGGCGCATGGGTGGAGCTCACCGGGCTCGATCTCGAGGGCACCCGGCGGACCGCGCTGGCGACCGGGCTCACCGACATCGACGACGAGGTGCTCGCGCAGTTGCACCGGCGCACCGGCGGCAGACCGCTTTTTGTCCGGGAGGTGGCGAAAGAGCTTGCCGCACAAGGGAATCTGGACGGTGTCCCGGATTCGATCCGGGAGCTGATCGAGGACCGGATCGCGCAGCTGCCGGACGGCGTCACCGAGGTGCTGCGCCAGCTGTCCATCTGGGCCGAAAGCGTCGATCTGGCGCTGCTGAGCACGGCCGCGGCGCTCGCCGAGGACACCGTCATCGACCTGGTCGCCGCGGCCGAATCGGTGGGGCTGGTGGACTCCGGCAGCGGCGGCAGCATCCGATTCGCGCACCCGCTCATCCGCGATGCCGTGTACCTGAGCATCCCGCCGCTGCGCCGCGGCCGAATGCACTGGGCCGCACTGGAACTGCTCGACCAGCACGCCGATACCTTTCCCGCGGTGGCACGCGATCCGGACGTGCTGGCCCGGCACGCGATTCAGGGCGCGACCGCCGAAACAGCCTCGCGGGCAATCGAATACGTGGAGCGGGCGGCCGAGCGCCGCAGCAGTCGCGGCATGC
>NZ_JBSGBY010000664.1:0-4437 GCF_053601505.1 Nocardia sp. NPDC004722 | reverse complement strand
CCGGGAGCTTCACAAGTCGGACTTCGATCCAGGCGACATCATTGTCGGCGATACCGAAGAGTCGTAGCGCGCCGACTGGTCAAACATCCTCAACTAGCCGCATAGTGCGTTTATCGAGACGGCCAGCGCAGGGAGTCGGAAGGTGCACTGGCAGAGGTCATGTCGGTCATAGAAGCGGTGGCTGGTTGTGGCGTTCCGGCCGGGCGTGGTTCGTATGTGAGCACACCGCGAGTGTCCTGCTGTGGCATGATCGCTTGCATGACAACCGGAAAGGCCTGTGGCCAGTAACCGTCATCTCGCGCTTCACGCCACTCTGCCGGAGCGCTACGCACGATTCGATCTTCTTGCCTCGACAATCGACCACCGTGGTCGATTACTCGTTCTGCTCGTCGAAACCGCACAGGATAGGTCGTCGGGCCTGCCGTGGAGACGGCCAGGGGCGTGGAGGCCGCCGATACCGCGGTTCGATTCGACCGCCGTCATCTGCGCCGACGATGATGTGCACGAGATTGCGCTCCAGGGCCTGGATCAGTGGTTCTCCAGGATCGATGCTTTCGGCGACGGTGTCATCCTGGGTGCGGCACGCATTCCACGCCCGGATTACGGTCGGACGTACGAGCATTCGATTCCAGCCGAAAATGTTGTCTTGCCCTGCAATGTCGCAGCCTTCGACAGCACCGGGAACCCTGTGGGAGCCTTCTACGCAGGCGACGGCATCGAACAATTGCTGACCGACTCCAACGGCAGAATCTGGATCAGCTATTTCGACGAATCCACCTATCAATTCCTCGGCCACGACGGCACCTGGTCATGCACCTTCATGCTCGGTTTGGCTCGCTGGGACGATCCTGGCGGTGAGCCGTGGTTCGCGTACGAAGACACCGGCAACAACCTCGACTGGTGTGACTGCTACGCGGTCAATGTCGGTCGGTCGCTGGTACATGCCTGCCCCTACAGCGAGTTCCCGCTGGCGGAGATCGATGCGCGCGGGGTCCGATCGGTGACACCGAATCCGGTGACTCGATGCCACGGCCTGGCGGTATCCAGATCGACCTTCGGGTTCCTGGACCACCATCGCCGCGGCGAGGAGATCGTGTGGCAGGTTCGTCGTGTGCACAAGCACTATGCGGAGATCACCGAAATCGGTAGCGAGACTTTGCTTCTGCCCGGTGGTCGACCACCCACGGGCTGGGCCCGGGGGCGGATCGGGCGCGGCGCCAACCTGTGGATCCACGAAGAGGGCAATCCCCGACAGTGGTACCGCTACGAGCTCGACTGGGAGTGATCTGATGGTGACGATCAAATATCTGTGCTCCGGCATGTACGTCGAACACGGCCGCGAGCACCAAGCCGGGGTCGACCTTGCGACCGTAAGCCGAGTCGATCTGTGCTGGTACTACTTCCTGTCGGATCTGTCGTTCACCGTCGACGGGGTCGAGCTGGCCCCACCGTGGTCGTGGACACCAGTGTTCGACTTCGTCTGGTCGATGCAGCGGGTGCCGGACTACATGGAACGGGGCGAGCATTTCCGGCTCGGGTTCACCGAGAATTCCGACCTGATCGTGTTCACACCCGAGGCCGGCAAGGCCAGGATCTCGTGCGCGTACTCGACGGCCGAGGAGGTCGTCGAGGCGGTCTGCGAGATCGACGAACTCAGGCACGCCTGGGTGGCCTTCCGCGACGATGTGTTGACCGAACTGTGCGAGCAGTTCCCGCGGCTCGCGGCCAACACAGCCTTGGCGGAACTACAGCTTTGATGACGCCCACCGAGCCCAGCCGCTGGGAACCGGCCAAAGTCGGAACACACTCACCTGCCACCTACCCGCGCTGACCGAACCGACCAGTGCGGGTAGGTAGAAGATCGACGGGCAGAGCGCCGTACGGTCGGCAGCAGTGCGCGCTAGCCGATTACATGATGTTCATACGGGGAGACCGATGAGCTGATAATACGGTTGATCGTGGGAGAATCACGGCATCGGGCTGCCCGCCTGACACTGCGTTCAGCGAAGCACCCAGACATCATGACCATGCCCGATCCGAGCCGCCAACTCCATGATTCGATCTACGTCGCCGCCCGGTCTGACCGAGAACACTTCCTCCGAGTCTCCGCGGGTTATGCCGATCAGGGTGAAGCCGATTTCTGAGCTGCGTCGGCCGCACTCGATCAGGAGTTTGTGAGCGATATCGTCTGAGTCCCAGCCTTTGTTCTCCAGGTTGGCCACATAATCATCGAGCCAATCCCAATCCAGGCCGTCGCCGCCGTTGTACAGGATCAGCAACTGCACGCCCCATCGGATGTCGTAGGGCATCGCGTTGTGGTCGAACCCGTACAGGCGCAGCGGACGCCCGTCGGAGGGTTCACGCAACTGATCGAGCAAGGCCTCCCAGCCGAAATCATCTCCCTCGAGTCGCGCCATCCACGGCCGGTCTCGTATGTACGCCTGAGGATCATCGATGGCAGCTTGAACTGCGTGTACCAATCCTGTTCTGTATCCGCAGATCGCGTGGGCTAGCTCGATCAAGGGCGCGGAGGCGGGCAGTAGGACGTCAGATTCCGACAAGGAGACCTCTGGAGCTCGTGGATTGTATTGTGCTGCCGCAGTATAGGAGTCAGAAACGACACCGTTCGCGATCGGCAGTTCACCGGTAGTTCCAGGAGTGGCAGGCCTGAGATCAGACTCGTCTCGATGCCAATCGTCCTGCCATGCCGCGAGCCGCCCGGTCCGAAGGTGCCAAGCAGTCGGCCTTGAAGATCGCTGGGGGCGAACGATTTTGATCTCCAGACCACCGCCCCCCGGCGTCGACCAGAACGCATTGTCCTGCCGATTACATGGCGTTGGCAATCTGCTGATGGATGCCCGTCAGTGCCGAAATCAGCTGGCGAATTCCAGGGTCTTCCACCGGGTAATGGCCTGCCTCGTCAAGGATGACAAGGTGTTTCGGGGCGGTGATCCGATCGAAGTACGCCAGGCTGATGGCCAGTGGGGTCCAGCGATCGGCACCGGGGTGAAGCAGCCACACCGGGCAGATGGTGAAGTCTTCGGGCTCGACGAACGGTGCTGATCGTAGGTAGGTCCGCAAGAATCCCAACGGCATCCAGACTCCGCCGCCGTGTGGATCGGTGATGACGGTGGTGGTGAGTTCGGCGCGGTTGGACATCGCGGTCATGTTGGCCACCAACCTCATTGGCACACGAATCCGGTCGAGCGCAGGAACGAGCAGCCATGCCCCGTGACGCCCGAGCCAGCCGAATCGGCCGATGGCACGACGAGCCTGGGGCGAGCGAGGGTCGAGCAGACAAGTGACCGCGATCGCGTCGACCACTCCGGTCCGCGCCGCGGCCTCGTAGGCGAGCATCCCGCCCATACTGGCCCCGAACACGACCAGCGGGCGCGGATCGACGGCCTTCTCGGCCCGCACCAGATCGGCGACGCAGTCGACCCAGTCTGAATAGCGCACCGCCGCAGCTGATCTCACTTCGGTGCGGCCGTAACCCGGCAGGTCGGGCACCACCACCTCGAAGCCCAACTGCGCCGCCAACGCCGCGAACGGCCACATCACCGCCGCGTGCCCACCACCACCGTGCACCAACAGCATCCGCACCGCGGCCTCGGCTCGGGGCATCCGCTCGATATGGACGCGCGCGTCACGCCACTGCCACCAGGTCGACTCGGGCCGCAACTCCGGGCACGGTCGGAGGTCATGGGGAAGAAATGCCAGGTAGGAGTCATGCATGCCACAATGATTCGAGCAATCCTCGGTTCTGACAACTCGGTTTCGGGAGACCATGTCGACCCCACGCAAAACCCCGCGCCAGCAGCGATCGGAGTTCACCTTCGACGCGATCCTCGACGCAGCTGCTCGACTTTTCCACCAGCACGGCTACGCCGCGACCACCACCAACAAGGTCGCCGAACTGGCCGGAGTGTCGATCGGCACGCTTTATCACTACATCCCTAACAAGGACGCGCTGCTCTACGCACTCGCCGAACGCCACCTGCGCGATGGGGCTGCGGAGTTATTGGCCGAAGCAACCCAATTGCGCAGCGAGCAACCGTCTTTGGAGGAGACCGTGCGACGGCTGATCACCGCTGTCGCGCGCCTGCACACCGCCCAGCCGCACATGCATCGCCTGCTCTATGAGCAGGCACCCCGCACGGTGACGAGCACCGGCAAGCTCAAACAGTTCGAACAGCTGCTGGCCGGCGAAGTCGCCTTCCACCTCAACCGCCTCGGTGTCGGCGGAACCGATCCGGACTTGACCGCGGTGCTTCTCGTGCAAGCCGTCGAAGCGCAGATACACGGAGTGGTTCTCGACCCACCCGACAGCTACTCGATCGACGACTGCCTCGAGTCCCTGATCAACTTCTGGACAAAGGCACTCACCGCTCAGGCAACCTGACCGTCACGCAGAACGCGCGATCCAGTATCCGGTCA
>NZ_JBSGBY010000663.1:0-4449 GCF_053601505.1 Nocardia sp. NPDC004722 | reverse complement strand
GGAATAGCATTCACCCCGTCCGCTCATCTTCGCCGAAGGCCCACCATGCAGTTCGAGCACCTGGAATCCCTGCGCAGGCATCACCCCGCCTGGCGACTGCTGCGGGCCGACAACGCACCGCTGGTGCTGTCGTTCCTCGGCACGGTGTTCGTCGAGGAGAACGCACGGTCGATGGCCGCGGAAGAGTTGGCCGATCGGCTCGATGACGTGCTGTACGCGCTCAACGAGCGGATGGGTGAGGGGACATTCCCCAAATCGGCCAAGGCGTATCTGAACGATTGGGCTGCGCCCGAGGCGGGTTGGCTGCGCAAGTACTACCCGCCGGGTTCCGATGAGGTGCATTTCGATGCGACACCTGCGGTGGAGAAGGCGCTCACCTGGGTGCAAGGTTTGGCCGACCGGTCCTTTGTCGGGACCGAGTCGCGGTTGAACACGGTGTTCGAGTTGTTGCGGCAGATGGCATTCGGCGCGGAGACCGATCCACAGGTGCGGTTGGCGGAATTGCGACGGCGGCGGGACGCGATCGACACCGAGATCGAGCGGGTGCGGGAGGGGCGGTTCGCGCCGCTCGACGATGTGGCGTTGCGGGATCGCTATCAGCAGTTCACGGCGACGGCGCGGGAGTTGCTCGCCGATTTCCGTGAGGTGGAGGCCAATTTTCGACAGTTGGATCGGGAGCTGCGGGAGCGGATCGCGACCTGGGATGGATCGAAGGCCGGGCTGCTCGACGACATGCTCGGCAGCCGGGACGCGATCGCGGAATCCGATCAGGGGCGCAGTTTTCAGGCGTTCTACGACTTTCTGCTCTCGTACGAGAAGCAGTCGGAGTTCACCGATCTGCTGGCCAAGGTGCAGGAGCTGGCCGCCATCGGGGAACCGGATCCGCACATGCGGCGCATTCATCACGATTGGCTCGACGCCGGCGGACGCACCCAGGCCACGGTGCGGCTGCTGTCGGAGCAGCTGCGCCGCTTCCTCGACGATCAGGTATGGCTGGAGAACCGGCGGGTCATGGACATTCTGCGCAGTATCGAGGCGAATGCTTTGCGGGTCAGGGAGATTCGTGATCCAGAGATCAGCGTCGAGCTGGACGCGACCGCCGCGGAGTTGGGCCTGCCGATGGAACGACCACTCTATCGAGTGGCCGATAAGGCCCCGCTGGTGACGACTGGAATCACCGAGGCCGATGAGGAAGTCGATGCGGACCTGCTTTTCCAGCAGGTGTTCGTGGACCCGACGCGACTGATCGAATCAGTTCGCAGCGCGTTGCGGCATCGCGCCCAGATCACGTTGCCGACGCTGCTGCGGGACCATCCGCTCGAACAGGGCTTGGCCGAGCTGGTTACCTACCTCTCGCTCAGCGACCCGGATTTCACCGTCGATTTCGACGAAGGACAGCGGGACAGAGTGCACTGGTTGGACGCGGACGACGCCCACCGCAGCGGTGTGATACCGCGAATCACCTTCGTGCGCAAGGGCATCGATAAGGAGCTCGCATGACCGCCCCGGTCGAGTCGGATCTGTCGCAGGTGGTCACGCACCTGCTCAAAGGCGTCCTGTATCGCGACACCCACGACAAGCAGTGGCGTCAGTTGTTGGCCCTGCGCGCTCAGGTGCGCGACTACGTGGCGGTGATCGGGCTGACCGCGGTCATCGACGAGGCCGAAGGCTACGCGTTCCTCCGATCCCGACCGGATATCGGCGAGCCGGACGGACCCGCCATTCCGCGCCTGATCCCCCGCCGTGCGCTGTCCTTTCACGTCAGCCTGCTGCTCGCGCTGCTACGCAAACGGCTCGCCGAGCACGATGCCAAGGACGGGGCGGCGAAGGTGGTGCTCAGCCGCGAGCAGATCGTGGAAATGGTGCGCATGTTCCTGCCCGAGAGCAGCAATGAAGCGCGTCTGGTAGAGCAGATCGATACACATATCACCAAGGTGAAGGAACTCGGATTCCTGCGCCAGCTCGGCGATCAGAACCTGTACGAGGTGCGCCGCATTCTCAAGGCGTTCGTGGACGGACAGTGGCTGTCGGAGTTCGATCAGCGGCTCGCCGAGTACGCGGCGACCTTGGCGGGAGGGGACGAGTCATGACGACGGAGGTGATCGATCTCGACGGCGCCACACCGGGTTTCCGGCTGGCTCGGCTCGAGATCCTGAACTGGGGAACGTTCGACGAGCGAGTGTGGTCGTTTGTCCCGGGCAGCCGCAATGGATTGCTCACCGGTGATATCGGATCGGGAAAGTCCACCATTGTCGACGCACTCACTACGCTGCTGCTGCCCGCGAACCGGATCTCGTACAACAAGGCGGCCGGCGCGGAAACCCGCGAGCGAGATCTGCGCTCGTATGTCCTGGGACACTACAAATCCGAGCGCAACGAGACCACCGGCACCAGCCAGTCGGTCGGGCTGCGGAAGAGCGACAAGTTCACGGTGCTGCTCGCGGTCTTCGAGAACAGCAGCTTCGGCTCGAAAGTCACTCTCGCCCAGTTCTTCTGGTTTCGCGATCAGAGTTCGGCCGGTCAGCCGGACAGGTTCTATGTGACCGCGGACTCGGCACTGACCGTGGCGGAGGACTTCACCGATTTCGGCGGTGACATCGCCGTGCTGAAGCGGCGCCTACGCAAGGCGGGCGCAACTGTCCACGACGGATTCCCCTCGTACGGAAAGGATTTCCGGCGGCGGCTCGGAATCGAGTCCGAGCAAGCGATGGAACTGTTCCATCAAACCGTGTCCATGAAGTCGGTGGGCAATCTGAACGACTTCGTACGCAACCACATGCTCGAACCGTTCGATGCCGAGGGCGTGATCCGTGACGTGGTCACGCATTTCGAGGATCTGACCGAGGCGCACGACGCCGTGGTCAAGGCGCGCGAGCAACTCGCGCTGCTGGATCCCCTGCTGGAAGATTGCGCCCAGTACCGTCGATTCTCGCTGGAAATCGAAGACCTCACAGCCCGCCGCGACGCCCTGCCGTATTTCTACGCCGACCGGAAACAGCACCTCCTGACCGAGACGATCGAGCAGCTCGGCATCGACGTGCTCGCAATGCGGAACGACCGCGATCGCGCGGGCACCGCGGTGAACGATCTACGCGCCCGACAGCGCGACCTCGAACTGGAACGCGCCGGTCATGGCGGCAACCGGCTCAGCGAAATCGAGAAAGATCTGGGCCGGTTGGCGGGCGAACGAGACGCACGACAGACCCGGGCGACCCGATTCGGCGAGCTCCTCGATGCGGCTGGACTGCGCCCGGTCACGGACGCGATGCAGTTCAGCACGCGAATGCGCGAGATCGGTGAACGGACCGCGTCCGTGGACGAGGCGGCCGCGAAACAGCAGAATGTGCTCAACCAGCTGGCATTCGATAAGCGCGACGCTGAGACCGAAGCTGACATCGTCAAGCAGGAACTCCTCAGCCTGCGCGACCGTCGCAGCAATATCCCCGCTCAACAACTGGAACTCCGGCGACGATTGTGCGCTGCTGTCGGACTCGCCGAAACAGACCTGCCCTACGTGGGCGAGCTGATCGGGGTGCGTAGCGAGGAAAGCGCGTGGGAGGGAGCTGCCGAGCGGGTACTGCACGGATTCGGGTTGGCATTGCTGGTCGCCTCCGAACACTATGCGGCCGTATCGGATTGGATCGATGGCAACCATCTCGGCGGGCGGATCGTCTACTTCCGAGTGGCGACATCTCCGGCCCCGGAACGCATTGTCGAGGTCGCAGCCCGGGCGCTCTACACGAAATTGGAGATCAAGCAGTCACCTTTCAGCGACTGGCTCGATCGGGAGCTGCGGTTTCGCGCCGACTACGAATGCGTCACGTCGATGACCGAATTCCGGCGCGCCAGGACCGCACTCACCATGAGCGGACAGGTGAAGGGCGGCCGCGGACGACATGAAAAGGACGACCGGCACCGGATCGATGACCGCCGCAACTACGTGCTCGGCTGGAGCAATCAGAACAAGATCGAAACACTGCTCGCGGAGGCGCGGCGACTGACCGGCGTGCTCAATGACCTCGACGGCAAGCAGCGGATCGCAGGAAAACAGCTCGAGGAGCTGACCGTCCAGGCCAAGGCATTGACGAAGCTCGCCGAGTTCCACAGTTTCGACGAACTGGACTGGGCCGCAAGAGTTCACGCGATCGCGGAACTCGAGCGAGAGAAAGAAGAGATTGAACGCTCGTCGGGGGCACTCCAGGCAATCGCGGCGAAGCTCGAAAAGGTGGATGCGGACCTGAAAAGGGCCGATGCGCGAACGAGAAAGCTCGACGGCGACATCGCCATCGCCGAGCAGCGGATCCGCGATGCACAGGCAAGTCTCACGACAGTGGAAGCCCAACTGCTGCAACCCGATTGCGCCTCGGCACGCGGCTTGTTCGCCGCGCTCGCCGATGCCGCGGCAGCCTACCTGGCCGATACCGTCCAGGCCTGTGTTGATGCGCTCAG
>NZ_JBSGBY010000662.1:0-4450 GCF_053601505.1 Nocardia sp. NPDC004722 | reverse complement strand
ATCGCGCGCAGGAACTCCGGCCGCAGGTGCCGGTCGCCGCCCTCGCCCTGAATCGGCTCGGCAATGAAACACGCTATGTCGTGCGGGTTTTCGGCGAACGCACGGCGGGCCTGGTCGAGGGCGCGCGCCTCGGCGGCCACGATATCGGGGTGATCGGGTCCGACGTACGGGGTGTCGATGCGCGGCCAGTCGAACTTCGGGAAGCGAGCCGTCTTGACCGGATCGGTATTGGTGAGCGAGAGGGTGTAGCCGGTGCGGCCGTGGAAGGCCCCGGTCAGGTGCAGCACCTTGGTGCCGAGTTCCGGTGCGCGCCCGTGCATCTCGTTGTGCCGTGACTTCCAGTCGAAGGCGGCCTTGAGGGCGTTCTCGACGGCGAGCCCGCCGCCGTCGATGAAGAACAGATGCGGCAGCCGCGGATCGCCGAGCACGCGCGCGAAAGTGTCCACGAAGCGCGCCATTTCGACGGTGTAGACGTCGGAGTTGCTGGGCTTGTTGAGCGCGGCGGCGGTGAGGTTGGCCAGGAAGGGCCGGTCGCCCAGCAGGGCCGGATGGTTCATGCCGAGGGTGGAGGAGGCGAAGAACCCGAACATGTCGAGGTACGCGGTGCCGTCGCGGGCGTCGACGAGGCGTCGTCCACGCGATTTTCGCAGGTCCAGTACCAGGTCGAAGCCGTCGGCGAGAATGCTCGCGGACAGGATGTCATGCACCCGGGCGGGGGTGACGAGAGTGGTTTCGGCGGCCGCCCCGAGCCGATCGAGTTCGAGGGTCACGCCACCCAGCGTAAATGAACTTTTACGGCGAAGCCTGTAAATCCCGGAAGTATTCCACCTGTAACCGGGCCGTCACCCGAATGTCTGCGGCCGACTTGGCCCGGCTCGCAGACTACTTGTCATAGAATGTCTGCAGGATGATGGTGCTACGGGTGCGGACATTGGCCGTCGCGCGGATCTCCTGCAGCAGTTGTTCCAGGTGCCTGGGCGAGGCCACCCGCACCATCAGCATGTAGCTCTCGTCACCGGCCACCGAATGACAAGCCTCGATGCCCGGAATGTGCTGCAGCAGTGCGGGCGCGTCATCGGGCTGCGACGGATCGAGAGGAGTGATCGCGACGAATGCCGACAGCATCTGCCCCAGTGCCTCGGGATCGACGTTCGCCGTGTAGCCGCGGATCACGCCGCGCGCCTCCAAACGCCGCACCCGCGATTGCACGGCGGACACCGAAAGGTTCGCCTTCTCCGCCAGATTGGACAGGGTGGCGCGACCATCGGCAATCAGCTCACGGATCAGCAGTCGATCGATGTCGTCGAGTTGTGGTTTCGCCGGTGTATCCGCCATCAGCGAAGGCTAACGCAGCGAACCGAACTCGGTGACGGAACCCAACCTGGAGCATGTAATGAGTCACGCACTGACCGCCCCGGCCACCCGTGAGCTCCGTGAGCGCGCGGAGAACATTCTGCGACGCCTCGGTGTCGAATCGCCCGAACCGGGTGAACTTCCGGCGCGCACCCCGATCACCGGCAACGAGCTGCTCACCTTGCGCGCCAGCACAACTGCCGAAGTGGACGCCGCTATCGCCCGCGCCGAGACCGCGTTCCGCGCCTGGCGCACCGTGCCCGCGCCGCAGCGCGCGGCGGTGGTGCGGCGACTGGCGGCGCTGCTCACCAAACATCTCGACGATCTTGGCGAATTGGTCACACTGGAGGCGGGCAAGATCGGGCCGGAGGCGCGCGGCGAGGTCCAGGAGATGATCGATGTCTGCGAGTTCGCCATCGGGCTCTCGCGGCAGTTGTACGGAAAGACCATGCCGTCGGAGCGGCCCGGGCACCGGCTGATGGAGACCTGGCATCCGTTGGGTGTGGTCGGGGTGATCTCGGCGTTCAACTTCCCGGTCGCGGTGTGGGCGTGGAATACCGCCATCGCGCTGGTGTGCGGGGACACCGTGGTGTGGAAGCCGTCGGAGACGACGCCGCTGACCGCGCTGGCCTGTCACGGGCTACTACGCCGGGCCGCGCTCGAGGTGGGCGCGGATCCCGAAGTGCACCAGCTGATTCAGGGTGCGGCGGGGGTCGGCGAGCAACTGGTCGACGATCCGCGGGTGGCGCTGGTGAGCGCGACCGGCTCGGTGCGGATGGGGCAGGCGGTCGCGCCCCGGGTGGCGGCCCGGTTCGGGCGCTGTCTGCTGGAGCTGGGCGGCAACAACGCGGCCATCGTCACGCCGTCGGCGGACCTGGAATTGGCCACGCGGGGAATCGTTTTCGCGGCGGCGGGCACCGCCGGGCAGCGATGCACGACGTTGCGGCGGCTGATCGTGCACGCGGATGTCGTAGGGCCGCTGCTGGATCGGATTTCTTCTGCGTATCGGCAACTGCGCGTGGGTAATCCGCTCGAGGAAGGCGTTCTCGTCGGGCCGCTCGTCAATGAGCGGGCCTATGCGGGCATGCGAGCCGCATTGGATCGCGCGCAGGCCGACGGTGGCGAGTTGATCTGCGGTGGCGAGCGTATCGAGGGGCCGGGCGAGGACGCCTTCTACGTCCGGCCCGCCCTCGTGCGGATGCCCGCGCAGACCGCGGTGGTGCGGGAGGAGACCTTCGCGCCGATCCTCTACGTGCTCACCTATCACGATCTGGAGTCCGCCATCGAGCTGCACAACGCGGTGCCGCAAGGGCTTTCGTCGTCGATCTTCACGCAGAACCAGCGCGAGGCGGAACGGTTCCTGGCCGCCGACGGGTCGGACTGCGGCATCGCCAATGTGAACATCGGCACTTCGGGCGCCGAGATCGGCGGCGCGTTCGGCGGGGAGAAGCAGACGGGCGGTGGCCGCGAATCCGGGTCGGATTCGTGGAAGGCGTACATGCGCCGGGCCACCAACACCGTCAACTACTCCACCGAACTGCCACTGGCACAGGGCATCCGGTTCGAGTAGACACCCCTGCGGCCTACTCGAACCGGCCTTCGATCAGGACTCGTTGTCCTCGGCGGTGATGGCGCGCACCTGCGCCTCGTACTGCGAGCGAACCTTCTCGTCGGCGGGGTGCAGGGCCCGGTCGGCGTTGAGTGCCTTGCGCACCAGCCGCATCGCGGGCTCCGGCGCGGCGGCGATGGCGACGTCGAGCCCGCCCAGGTAGTTCGGGACGGCGACCTCGGCGCGGCGGCTGCGCACCGTGGCGACGACGGCAGCGGCGACGTCCTCGGGGTCCACGGTCGGCATGCCGCCGCCCAGGGACAGGCCCGAGGACAGGCGGGTGCGCACGGCCGACGGCATGACGCAGCTGACGCTGATTCCGTGCGGCGCGAACTCCAGACGCGTTGCGGCGGAAAGGCCGACGGCGGCGAACTTGCTGGCGTTGTAGACCGCCAGACCGGCGACGGGAAGCTTGCCCGCCAGCGAGGCCACATTCACCACGTGGCCGCGACCGCGGTCGATCATGCCGGGAACGACCGCCCGCATGCCGTGGATGAGGCCCCAGACATTGACGTCGATCGTGGTGTGCCCCACCGCGTCCGGCTCGTCGAGGAAGGCGCCGGCGGGCATGACGCCCGCATTGTTCACCAGGATGTCGATGCGGCCGAAGTCGGCGACCACCTTGTCCCACTGGTCGCGCTTGCGCACGTCGAGCTCGAAAGCCTTGGCCCCCAGGGCGGCCGCGGCGGCCTGCGCGGCGGCGGTGTCCACATCCGCGATGGCGACCTCGGCGCCCTTGCTCGCGAACAGTTCCGCGGTGCACTGCCCGATGCCGCGGCCCGCGCCGGTGATCAGCACCCGCGCGCCGCTCAGATCGATGGCGGGATAGTTGTTTCCGAAGATGCTCACGCGAATGCTCCCTGCTCGACCCGGCGGCGGATGCTGACCAGGCTGTGTTCGAAGGTGTCGAGACGGCGGCGGCCGTCCATGAAGTTGGGACCCATGACGGCGAGGTCCTCGGCGGTGGCGTCGATGCGCAGCACCTTGACGCCGCTCGCGCGCAGCAGCGCGATCTCGGCATCGAGCTTCTCGCTCATGCGGTTTCGCAGCTGGCGTTCGAGGAAGTGGCCCGCACCGGTGGCGGGCAGGCGGCCGGTGGAGGCCATCGGCGCGATCACCACGACCTCGTCGAGGTCGGCGGTCAGGAGCAGGTCGGCCGAGGCGGTGGAGGCCGCGCCGCCGTCGACGAAGCGGCGGCCCGCGATCTCGACGGCGGGGAACCAGCCCGGGATGGCCCACGAGGCCCGCAGTGCCGCACCGATATTCGCGTCCGGAGCGGACGGCGCGCCGAAGGGCACCCGTTCGCCGGTGGCATTGTCCATGGCGACCAGCCAGGTGGCGGGGTGCTGCACCCAGTCGCGACCGGGGTTGAGCCGCTGGGCCAGTCGCTGCAGCCAGGCCGCGTCTCCCGCTCCTGTGCACAACGTCTACGGCCCTACCGAGGCCGCGGTCAGCATCACCGCACACCCGGTTCAGGACGCCGATCTG
>NZ_JBSGBY010000661.1:0-4458 GCF_053601505.1 Nocardia sp. NPDC004722 | reverse complement strand
GACGATTCCCCGCCTGCTTGCTCGGGGCGGCCGCCCGCGACTTCCCAGAGGAAGTCGGCGCGTTGGGTTGCCATGCGGGATTCCCAGGCGACGGCGGCGATCTGGGCGTCGGCGATGCGGCGTTCCTCGGTGCCGGGCGCGTAGAGTTCGGCGGCCTCGCGGAGGAAGGCCAGGCGCTGGTCGACCATGCGGGCGGTCCAGTCGGCCCCGATGGCGCGTTGCTGCTCCATCCAGGTACCGGTGGGGGCGGATTCGCCGTTGCCGTGTTCGTCGCCGGGCAGGCCGCGACGCTGGGCGGGTTCCGCGGGGCCGTCCTCGCCGCCGGACGCGGGGCGGTCCGCACCGTCGGACGACGCCCGGTCGACGCGGGCCTGATGGGCGTCGATGAGGGCCTGGCTGAGGACCTTCGACTGTTCGGTGGCCTGCGCGCCATTGAGGACGTCGTCGGTGAACGCCTCCGCCATCGCCTCGGCCGGATCCCAGCGGCCGTGCTCGTCGAAGGCGTAGCCGCGCTGGTCGGCGAACCATTCCTCGAAACCGGCCATGCTGCCGCGGGTTTCGAGATAGTGCCGCATCATGGCGTCGAAGGCCAGGTGGTGGGCGTCCAGGCCGCCCGCGAAGTCCAGCGCGTGCGCGAACTCGTGCACGATCGTCGAATACACCGGGCGCTGCGCCGATCCCGGCGTCAGGTAGCCCGCCTCCTCGGCGCGCGCCACCCGCTGGGCCAGCTCATCGGGATTGTGGGCGAAGCGCTCGTTGAACGTGATGCGCTCGACCGTGATCCGGCCGTCCGCGGTGCGGCCGGGCGTGGTCTCGGCGAAGACACCCGGCTCGTCGAGCGGGCCGACATGGATGGCCGGTCGCACGGTATCGCCGGGGAAGTCGGTGAACATCTTCTCGACGGCGCGCGCGTACTCGCGCAGCGCCTCCAGGTCGTGATGCTCGCTGAACCCGGTGACGTCGACTTTCCAGTCCTGCGCGAGCTTTTCGGCGATGCGCTCGTGGTTTTCGAGGCCCGACCAGGCGTCGTCGGGTCGCGGCGACCAGTCCGGGGCCAAATCAGGCGACTCGGAATCCGTTGCCGCGTGGTCGTTGTCACGCTCGCCCGACGAATCATGCTGTGCTGGTTCGTCAGTGACTAGTTCTTTCCCCGGATGCGTTGCGGAAGCGGGTTCTTCGATCGGGCCGCGGCGCTGCGCCGGACCCTCCGGCCGCGGCTCCTCGGCAGGACTCCGCTGCGGGCGGGGCTGCTCGGCGGGGCCCTCCCCGGCGCGCGGAGCGGCCTCGATCGCGTCGGTGTCGCGGCCGCCGAACCGGTCTGTCATGCGCTGCCACAGCGACCGCGACCGCTCCGGCTCGGTGACGCGCAGCGGAGCCGTCGGATCGGTGAGGGCATCCCGAATCCGGTTGGCCAGCTTGACCGGATCCTTGTCGGTCATGCCTTGGAAGCGATGCGCCAGCGCGTCGGACATGTCGCGGCGGCCGGTCGCGGCGGGCACCCGCCAGCCGCCCTCGCCGTCACGTTCCAGCCACAGCCGCAGCTTGCTCCCGCCGACCTCGAACTCGTGCATGGTGAACCGGTCCGGCATGCGGTAGCGGTGCGCGTCGGGACCGAAACGCGGTCCCAGCTCCACCTTCCGATCCAGCAGGTCGCGGGCGACCGCGGCCGCGTGCGGATGATCCAGGGACCGGGCGCTCTCCGCCGTCCGCTGCCCGGCCGTCAGGAAACGCTCCGACAGGCGCACCGGCGGCTCTGCGCCACGCAACCGCGCGCGCAACGGCTGCTTGGGGTGCACGAAGGCGTCATCGCCCAGGCCGCGCAGCCACTTGTCGAAACCGACGGTGACGCGGCCGTCTTCGCGGTAACGCAGATAGTGCGACAGCAGTTCGCCGAGCGCCTCGTCATTGGAGGGACGGCGCATCGAGCCCTCGGCCTCGTCGTGCGACAGCTCGTGCACCCACGCGCCGTGCTCGCCGTCCGGATTGATCTCGCGATACTCGAGGCGGAGGAAGCGATTGGTCAGCGCGTTCGCGTACCGGGGATGCGCGTCGGCCAGCTCTTGCAGGGCACGCATGTGCCCGCCCTCACCGGCGAAGACGATCAGGCGGTCGCTGCTGCGTGTGCTGTCGCGGACGAGGACCACATTGTCGGTGAGGCGCTCGAAACCGCCGCGCACCTTGCTCATCTGGATGTCGGACACCGAACGCGCCAGCGCGCGGTCCCGCTCCTGCGCCAGCCGCGGACTCTCCGCCGCGGGCTGGTGCACGGTATCCGCCCGATACAGCATGTCGCGCAGATTCGGATTGCCCCAATGGGTTTCACCGGACTCGCCGAAGGTCCGCACCACGTCGAAGGCGATCTCGGCGTTGTGCAGGCCGGTTTCCTTCAGATAGCGCCGCAACCCGGCCAGACCGGCCTCGTGCACGCTCGACTCCGAGGCGTGCGGCCGGGCGGCGGCCGCGGCCCGTGCCTCCCGGTAGGCGTGTTCGGCCGGGCCGACCGGAATCGGCGAACCGGCCTCGCGCAGGGCCCGCAGGTGCTCGATCTCGTCGGCGTACTCGCGGGCCCGGGTATCGCGCGCCTGCGGTGTGTCGCGGGTCGGGCGGGGTGGCTGCGGCCGCTCGCGGGACTCCGGAATACCGTGCGCGCGATCCCATTCCGCACCGTGCACCGCCACCGGGTCCCGGCCCTCCACGCGCGGGCCCAGATCGGCGAGGCGGGCCTCGACCTCGCGGACGCCCGCCCGGTAGGCGGCCGCCTCGAGCATCCGCTGGGTGGCGTTGTCGCGGCCCTTGTACGCCTCGCGGGCGGTGCGCAGCGCCTCGTCATGGGCGCGGCGGTAGGCGCGCTCCAGCGGGTCGGTGGGGCGGGCGCGGTCACGGGCGTCGCCGGGGGCGCCGGCGGTGCGGTTGTGTTCGTAGCCCAAGGCCAGCGCCTCGGCCTCGCGGGCCCGCATGGCTCGCACATAGTCGTCGCGGCTGAGCGCGTACCGCTCGAGCGGGCCCTCCACGCGAGCGCGGGACTCCAACTCCGAGGCGGCGCGCACCAGTTCCGCCGCATGCTCGGCGGGCGACGAATCACGGTGCAGCACCAGCGTATTGGTGGCCGGATCGTAACCGGCCAACGGGCCGCGCTGCTCGTGCCCCTTCGGACCGGACGCCACCGCCGCGGCCGGATCGTCGGTGACGCGGATATCGACGCCGTGCCTGCCCAGCGTCTCCAGCGCCCACCGGGAGATATCACTGCCGGTCGCGTGGTTCAACGCGAATTCCCGCATATCCCAGTACTCGTCATTGCGCGGCGGCTCCGCCTCCGCGGCCCGCGCTGCCGCAGGCTCGGCACCCGCCGGATCGTGCGAGGAAGCAGCGGCTTCACGCGGAGCCTCAGCAGAGTCGCGCGGAGCCTCAACCGGATCACGCGGAGTCCCAGCCGCGTCGCGCGGAGCCTCATCCGTAACGCGCGGGGTCCCAGCCGGATCACGGGAAGCCTCATTCGCATCGCGCAGAGTCCCAGCGGGATCACGCGGAGCCTCAGCCGCGTCGCGCTCAGTCCCCGCCGGATCACGCGGAGCCTCAGCCGCATCGCGTGGAGTCTCGGCCTGGTCGCGTGGGGAGGCGGTGGGGTCGTGGGTTGTGCTGTCGTGTGCGGCGGGGGGTTCGGCGTAGTGGTCGGCCAGCGGGTCGGGGTGGTTTTCGCCCGCGCCGGTGAAGCGGTCGTCGGAGAGTAGGGCTTCGACGCCGGCGGCGTGTGCGAGCTCGCGGGCTCGGTCGGCGGGGAGGTTCGGGTCGGCGGCGCGCGCTCGGTCGGCGGCGGCGTCGGCGGCGCGGTGGTAGGTGTCGCGGACAGCGTCGGTGTAGGTCGTGTCGGCGGCGTCGTGCAATGGGCCGCGCTCGGGGTCGTAGCCCGCTTCCCGCAGCTCGCGCACGAATTCGGCTTCCCGGCCGAAGGATTCGGCGGCACCGCGCAGGCGGTCGGAGGCAGCGGACGTACGCGCATCCTCCGGGCGTACCGCCGGAGCGCCCTCCGAGCGTGCCGCGGGCGCGCCTTCCGAGCGTGCCGCTGGCGCGCCTTCGGAACGCGCCGCGGGAGCGCCTTCCAGGTGTGCTGCCGCCGCGACCAGGGCGGCGGCCTGGTCGAGCTCGCTGCGGTTGTGGGTGTCGACGGTCAGTTCGCGGCGGTCCGCGTTGTAGGAGTAGCCGTGGGTTTCGCCGCCGCTGTCGACCAGGTGGACGGTCACCCCGGCAGTGTGCAGGGTTTCGAGGGCGGCCCGGCCGGATTCGGTCTGCGCCATGACTTCCCCGACCGCCACCAGGCGCGGGTCCGCGCCCTGTGTGAGGGCGCGTGGGTTGTCCTCGCCCGCGTAGACCAGCTCGCGCACCGCGTGCTGCTCCGGTGTCACCGCCTCCTCGGACGGCAGATCCTCGTCGCGGCGAACCGGAGGCCGCTGTGGCGCCGAC